>NZ_JBGUAW010000008.1 GCF_041821045.1 Thiohalorhabdus sp. Cl-TMA
CGAAGCTCCCAGCTCCATAGACCCCACAAACCACAGAGCCTACAACGCTTCCTCATCCCAGATTGTTAAAGAGCGAAAACCAAGCTGATTGGTAGCGGGGACAGGATTTGAACCTGTGACCTTCGGGTTATGAGCCCGACGAGCTACCAGACTGCTCCACCCCGCAATCGTATTCAGTTTTCGGCGCCCGAATCGCCTTGTTCCGCGAACCGAGAAAAACCACTTTAGACAAATCCGATTGGGCCGTCAACCATGTTTCGTCGGTTTTTTCTGCGCCCTTCCGGCCGTCCGCCGCGTCGCCGTTAAGGGAGGCGTAATTTATCTATCCACGCCCCGGGCGTCAACACCTTTTCCTCATTACGCGCGCCCGGAGATCAAAGTCCCCATACCTCCACCCGCGGCGACTCCGGACAAGAAGATTAGCCCCATACAGGTACCGGAAGTTCGCCTGGCGCGGGGAGTCTCCCGCTCGAACCCTTTCGGGGGCGGGAGCACCGGACCTGAAAAGGCGCGAGCCACCGGGATGATAAGGGGCAACCGGCCATTCACCCTATGGAACGATATGCTGGGACCCTTCGAACCTCCCCGGGCTCCCGGGGCCCCACCACTTCTGAGCCACGCCTCTGCAGGCCGGCTTTTCCCAGTAGCGCACTCGGGTTATTCTTTCCGCAGAATCCCGGAAGCCTGGAGCGATCGCCGTATGCAGCCATTCGACAAGGAGCAAGCCGGGGATTGGAGCTATCTCCTGAACCTGGTGGGCCGTCACGCGGAATACGGCGGTGAGCCCTACACCGTACTCGATGTCCTGCCCGAGGGCCCGCAGCTGGTGCTCCAGCATCAGCGGGAGCAGAGCATACAATCGGACCTCCAGGGCAGACCCTACCGTCGAGTCCCCCGCACCGTCTGCCTCCATACCCGGAACGCCGACGGCGCCCCCAGCGAACTGCTTGACCTTCTGTACCTAGAGGAAACCGGCCACTAAAGGCAAAAGCCCTCCCCGGCGGGGAGGGCTTTCGGGCGACAGCCACAGACCGGCTCAGGAAACGCGGGCGATATCGGCCTCGATAACGGACCGCGCCTCGGAGGCCCCCTTCCAGTCCTTGACCTTCACCCACTTGCCGGGCTCCAGGTCCTTGTAGTGCTCGAAGAAGTGCTTGATGGAGCTCCGGAGAGACTCCGGAAGGTCGGTCACTTCCTGGATATCCACGTAGCCGTTGTCCACTTTTTCGTGAGGAACCGCCACGATCTTGGCGTCCACGCCGGCCTCATCCTCCATCTCCAGGATGCCCACCGGACGGGCACGCAGCACCGAACCCGGGTACACCGCCTCCCGGGACACCACCAGCACATCGGTGGGGTCGTCGTCCTCGGAGAGGGTATTGGGAATGAAGCCGTAGTTCAGGGGGTAATACATGGGGGTGAACAGGAACCGGTCCACCTCCACCATCCCGGAATCCTTGTCGAGCTCGTACTTCACGGCCGAGCCCTGGGGGATCTCGATCACCACGTTGATGTCGGTCGGCGGCTCCTTGCCCGCCTTAACCTTGCTCAGGTCCATCAGGCTTCTCCTCAGGTTGCGAAGTTACTGGAGTGCGTCGGAATCGGTTCGCGTCAGGCGCCGCTCCGCTTCCGCCAGGTCCTCGGGCGTATCCACGCCGAGCCCGGGAGGGCGGGTGCATTCGATGACCCGCAAACGGACGCCGTTCTCCAGGGCGCGCAGCTGCTCCAGGGATTCCAGCCGCTCCAGGGGGGTGGGCGTCCATTCCGGGTAGGCGCGCAAGAAGCCGGCGCGATAGGCGTATATACCGATATGCAGCCAGAACCCCCGGGGCGGCTCCCGCAGATCCGGGCCCTCTGGTCCCGGCCACTCCCCTCCCAAGAGGTCCCGCGGCCAGGGCACGGGGGCCCGCGAAAAATAGAGCGCATCCCCCTGGCGGTCGGTGACCACCTTGACGCAGTTCGGATCCAGGACCCTGCGCCATTCGCGCAGTGGATGCGCGGCAGTGGCCATTTCCCGCGCCGGCTCCGCATCCAGGGCCTCCGCCACCTCGCGGATCAGCTCCGACGGCATAAAGGGCTCGTCGCCCTGCACGTTCACCACCGGCTCCCGCTCCGGCAGGTCCAGGGCGGCCACCGCCTCCGCCAGGCGGTCGGTGCCGCTGGCGCATTCCGGGGAAGTAAGCACCGCCTCACAGCCCCACTCCCGAACCGCGGCACCGATACGCTCATCGTCCGTGGCCACCACCACGCGCCGGGCTCCGCTCGCCTTTGCCCGTTCCATAACCCGGCAAACCAGCGGTACCCCGCCGATCTCCCGCAGAGGCTTCCCGGGTAGGCGACTGGCCTGGTAGCGCGCCGGGATCAGGACGGAAAAGTCGGTCACCCTTCCTCCTCGGTCCCGGAGCCTTCCAGGGAGCGCGCTTCGTCCGGCAGCATCACCGGAATGTCGTCCTGGATGGGATATTCCAGCTTGCACTTGGAGCAGATCAGCCCGTCCTTCGCTCGGTTCAGCGCCACCTCCGCCTTGCAGACGGGACAAACCAGGATATCCAGCAGCTTACGGTCCAGCACGGCGCTCCTCCTGCGGGTTTACGGGGTTCGGCGACGGGAATATCTCAGGATACACGTCCTGCGCCCCCCTCCGGCAAATCGGCCAGCCAGCGGGCGGGGTCGGGCTCCAGGCGCGCGGTCACGCGCAGGGCCCATCCCGCCACGCCCAGCTCCGCCAGCTTCACCGCATCTTTCTCGGTGGTGACCAGGACCTCGCCGGGATCCGTCCGTGCATCCTCGGCCCCATAGGCATAGTGATCGGGAAAGGGTCTGGGGACCACCTCCGCCCCGAGCGAACGCAAGGTGGCGAAGAAACGCTCGGGGTCCCCGATTCCCGCCAAGGCGCACACCCGTCGCCCTTCCAGCCAATCCGTACCCTGAAGGGCCTCCGGGTCCCGGATTCCACGCAGGCCGTCCGGGTGCAGCTCCATGCGGATATCCGCTCGGATACCGCTTCCCCGGCCTTCCCCGTGCAGCACCAGGGCATCCGCATCGGCAAGGGTGGAAACCGGCTCCCGCAAGGGCCCCGCCGGGAGACATCGGCCGTTGCCCAGGCCCCGCCGGGCGTCCACCACCACGAAGGCCCGGTGCCTGGCCAGGGACAACCGCTGGAATCCGTCGTCGGCCACCACGCAGTCAGCTTGCAGATCCGCGGCTGCGCGCACGGCATTGCTCCGGTCGGCGCCCACTACCACGGGCACCGGCAGGCGATCGGCCAGCAGGGCGGGCTCATCACCGCACTCGGCCACGGGTAGCCGCCGTCCGTCGCCCGCGGAGACCACTTCCACTCCGGAGCCACGGCGCCCGTATCCCCTGCTCACCACCGCCGGTCGGCGGCCCTGCGCCATCAGGCGCTCCACCAGGGCGATCACCAGCGGGGTCTTGCCCGTCCCGCCGACGGTCAGGTTGCCCACCACCAGCACCGGTACGGGCAGGGGATCCGGGCTTCGCCAGCCGCGCCGGTACATCTCACGACGCAGACGCATGACGGCGCCGTAGAGTCCGCCCAGCGGCCGGAGCAACGTGGCGAGCCCCCCTCCCTGGTACCACTGGTCCGTCAGGGATTTCACCAGCGATCCGCCCATCGGTCCAGGAGCGCCATGCCCTGCTCGGCCTGGCGCCGCACCTCCCAGAAGACCCGGCGCGCCCGCGCTTGCTGATCCCGCCAGGCGAAGGCCTCCTCGCTCCATTGCTCCCACTGCCGGCTGACCGCCTCCCAATCCTCCACCGGTACGGCGGCCACTTGCGGATCCACGCCCAGATCGCGCAGCTTGGCCGCCGCCGCGGGCCCCACCGCGAGCGGCAGGCCGCTGGCCAGCGCCTGCCACAGGGCAGGTCGGCGGCCCTCCCACTGGCAGCCGGCAAAGGCGGAAGCGGTTACGGCCGGCAGCCACTGGTCCGTATCCATCCACACCAGAGTATCGGGAGCCACGGGCTGGCGGGTCCGGTCCCAGTCCGAAAGCCGGATACCGGGATGCCCTCGACCGGCCTCCGAGCCGGGACCACTTACCGCGAGGGTCCGGTCCCCCGCCCCCCAATGTTCCAGCAGAGACTGGCGCGCCGTGGCCTGCGTCGGCAGCCGGTCGGTCCAAATCAGGCGGCGGCCCTCTCCCGGAATGAGCAGGGAGCGGAACGTGGGCTCCACGTCCATCCGGGCCAGAAGCACCTCCAGATCCACGGGGGCCTCGGGCTCCGTACCGGCGCTCCGCCAGCGGCCGGCTTGGGCCGCGCCCACCGGAAGCACATGGTCGAACCGCAGTCCTCGCGGCCGTCGCCGAGGCGGTTCACAGTTCACCGCCGTGACCGGAACGCCGGATTCGGCAAGCCCCTTCATGACCTGGTAGGGCGGTAGCTCGTGCACGGCCAGCATGGCGTTGGGACGCAGGCGGCCCGCCGCCCTGCGCGCGGCCCGCTGGTGGTCGATTACCGCCGGCGCGGCCGCCGTTCCGGGATACTCGCGGAACAGCGGCCGCAGCGTATCGCCACAACCGTCCGCGGCCATGACCACCGCCCGCACGTCGACACGGACCGAACGGATTCCCCGGACGATCTCGCCGCCGACCCGCGCTCCCGCGCAATCCGGCGCATATACCCACAACAGTGGCCCGGGGCCGCCGGGGGGGCGGAACCAGCCCCAGCGCCCCCAGGGCCGCTCGGGCCGCCGCTGGAGACGGTCCCAGAGGTCCCGTCCCCAGTAGAAGGGCGTCCGTGGATTCGGGGCGCGAACCTTCATGCCGTGCGCCCCGCCAGCTCGTCCGCGTGCCGGGTGAGCTGCTGCATGGCCGTCTCCAGATCCGCCCGGGCCCGCTCGCTGTCGTCCCCCGCGTCCACCCAGTGCGGCTCCCCCCAGCAGAACACCCCGCGCGTGAATGGCCGGGGCAGAAGGAAGCCGTCCCAGCTGGAGAACACCTTGCCCCGCCGTACGCTGTAGGTGACGGGCAGGATGGGGTATCCGGTCCGACGCGCCAGGTCGATCACCCCCGATTGGACCTGATGCGCCGGACCGCGCGGGCCGTCCGGGGTGAAGGCGAAATCGGCGCCCTCCTGGACCTTGCGGATCAGGTCCCGCATGGCCTTGAGGGCGCCCCGCCGGCTGGAGCCGCGCACCGAGCCGAAGCCGAAGTGGGCGATGGTGCGGCTGATAAGCTCGCCGTCGCCGTGCTCGCTGATGAGCACGTTCACGCGCCGCCGCCCGGCACGCAGGTAGGCGACGGGGATCATGAGCAACCGGCCGTGCCAGAAGGCCAGGATCACCGGCCGTTCCTCCGCGAGGAGGCGGGCGGTTGCCACGGGCACCTCCGTCCTCCAGCGCACCGCCCGGCCCAGGAAGCGTATCACCCAGGAGGCGACACGCGCCGCCCAGCGTTGCTGACCGGGTCCGAGCTTCATGCGGACTCCGCCGGCGGGGCGTTCACGCCTGCGCGCCGCCGCCCCGGCAACCGAGCGCCATCACCGTCCCGCACCGGGAGCACCCCATCGAGCCGCTGCTCCATGGTTCGCCCCCCTTCCATATCCCTCATGCGGACCCCCTGCTGGACCACGGAATCAGACCGGCCAATACGCTCGAGCGGTTCATAGGGCATCATCAACGTCATCGGATTGAATGAGAAAGTATCCGCCATTGCGGTCCACGGGGCGAAAGCCGCTATCTCCATGGCGTTTATCCGGGACATCATAAGGGCCCCGGCCCGGGCAGCCCATGTTCCCGCGCCCGTGCCGCCCGGCGGTCGCCGGGAAACAGCCCGTTCCCCATCATGCCTTCTCCGGCACCCGAGCCAGGATGGTAGCTGCTGCAGCACAGCCTGCGGGCGGTTGGGAGCGGAATCGCGGGGATCCGGAGCAGGTGGGGCGGGACCCACCGCTCAGCCGGTGTGGGCGGTCCCGGGACCGCGACAACGGGCTCGGCATCCAGGGAGAATGGTGGGCACTGGCCGCTATTCCCGCCTGAGCACCCGGTCCACGAACCAGCTCATGAACCCGGCGGGCTCCAGATCCTTGAGGGCGTCAGGATCGTATACCTCGTCCACCCAGGTCATGAAATCCATGGGCTCCCGCTGCGAATAGGCCACGTAGGATTCCACGAAATGGTCCAGAATGCCCGTGCGGGCCTGGCGGATGTGGCCGTACGGCCAGAAGCGGAGCTGCCGGGTCCGGTCCATGGGCACCCCCTCCATCAGGTGAAGATAGAGGGTGGAGAACAGACCCGCCCGGTCCGCCCCGGACTTGCAATGGAAAAGTGCCGGATACTCGATCTCCTCCAGAAGCTCCTTGGCGGCGTGGATGCGCCAACGCGGCGGCGGCTTGTGGGAAGACATCTTGAAGTTGCGGAAGGTTACCCCGAGGTCCCCGCACATCCGCTCCACCAAGTCGATATAGGGCCGCGATCCCTTGGTGCCGCGTAGGCAGACCACGGTTCGGATTCCGTGCCGGGACACGTATTTCTTCAAGTCGGGGGGCAGGGGCTGACCGGACCGGAAGGCGCGGTGGGAGATGCGGTGAAAATTATTGTTATTCACCTTGCGCAGGAAGCCATGATCCACAAAAAAGGCCCGTGCATGGGCCAGGGACCAAAACGCCGACTTGCTGGTTTCCTCGGTTTTCATGCGGCCCTTCGGCGAATATTGCGTGCGTCGCGGTAGCCGGGCACCGAGCTGACGGGACTGCTCCGGCGCTGTCCGCCCGTGTCCGCGGAATGGACCTGTCCGCACCCGGGCGAGCGAGGATTGTAAACACGCAAGGAAGTACTGGCTAGCCCTTAGGCGCCATTCCTTAAGGGCTTACCCGCATATGGCCCAAAGGACGGGCCGTATGGTCATGGGCTTCCAGAAAACATCCGGGAGTTGGAATCCGGGCACGCCCCTCCCGGGGCGGGAGGAGGCGACGCCCGGCCCTTATCGGCAACCGGCCCGGGCCCTTGTTCGGCCACGCTCATTCGGCCCCCAGGGCCTGCTCCTCGGCGCTGGCGAACTGGGTCTCCCAGAGGTAGGCATAGATACCGCCGCGGGCCAGCAGCTCGTCATGCCCGCCCTGCTCCACGATCCGGCCGGATTCCATGACGGCGATGGAGTCGGCGCGCTGAATGGTGGCCAGTCGGTGGGCGATGACCAGGGTGGTACGGCCCTGCATGAGCCGCTCGAAACCGCGCTGGACCAGCTTCTCCGATTGCGGGTCCAGACTCGAGGTGGCCTCGTCCAGGATCAGGATGGGCGCATCGCGGAGCAGAGCCCGCGCAATGGCGAGACGCTGGCGCTGGCCGCCGGACAACCGCGCCCCGCCCTCGCCGACGATATGGTCAAGTCCGTATTCCAGCCGGTCCACGTATTCCATCACCCCGGCGGCATTGGCGGCATCCTCCACCTCGGCGCGGGTGGCCTCCGGTTTGCCGTAGGCGATGTTGGCGGCGAGCGTGTCGTTGAACAGGATCACCTCCTGGCTGACGATGGCCACTTGGTCGCGCAGGAAGCGCAGATTCAGATCGGCCGTGTCCTCGCCGTCCAGCAGGATCCGCCCCTGGTCCGGCCGGTAGAACCGGGGAACCAGATTCACCAGGGTCGACTTGCCCGCCCCCGAAAGCCCCACCAGGGCGACCACGTTGCCCGCCGGGACCTCCAGATCGATGCCCTGCAGTACCGGGGTGTCCGGGTCGTAGCCGAACCAGACTCCGTCCAGCGTCAGGGCGCCGCGGACCGTTTCCAGAGAGCGGCCCCCGCCGTCCTGCTCGGGACGCAGATCCAGCATCTGGAAGATTCGCTCGCCGGCGGCCACGCCCTGCTGGATCACGGGATTGATCTTGGTGAGCCGCTTCAGGGGGTCGTACATCATCAGCAGCGCGGCGAGGAAGGAGAAGAAGGTCCCGGGGGAGGTCTCCCCGCCCGAGGAGATCACCCGGTACCCGCCGTAGTAGATGACCAGGGCGATGCAGATGGCCGCGGTGATCTCCATGACCGGCAGCGACAGGGCCGTGGCCTGGGCCTTGCGCATGTTCTGCTTGCGGTGGACCTCCGACTCCTTGTGGAACCGGGCGTGCTCGTAGTCCTCGCCGTTGAAGGCCTTGATCACCCGGTTGCCTACCACGCCCTCCTCGATGACCCGGGTCATGGTAGCCCGGGCCTGCTGAGAGGAGCGGCTGCTCTTGCGCAGCTTGCGGGTGAGCTCAGCCAGCGGCCAGATGACGATGGGCAGACCGATTAGGGAGACCAGCGCCAGCTGCCAGTCGTGGAAGAAGACCACCGCGAGCAGGAACACCGCGGTCAGGCTGTCCTTCAAAATGGTGCTCAGGCCCCGGGTGACGGACTTCTCCACCTGGTCCACGTCATAGGTCAGGCGGGAGATCAGGGTGCCGGCGGCGTGCTCGCTGAAGAAGCCGAGCGGCATGTGCAGTAGCCGGCCGAAGAGGTCGTCGCGCAGCTGGCGCATGGCCCGCTGCCCCACCCAGCTCAGCAGGTAGGTCTCCAGGTAGTTGGCGACCCCCTTCATCAGGTAGAGCACGATCACCCCCAGCGGCAGTACCACCAGCAGGGCCTCGTTCTTGTTGATGAAGATCTGGTCGATCACCGGCTTGAGCAGATAGGCCACCCCCGCTGTGGTCGCCGCCACCAGCACCATGGCCACCAACGCCACCGTGAGCCGCCCCCAGAACGGCCACACATAGGTAAGCAGCCTGCGGTAGATGTCGGTGGTGGATTGGGTGGGTGCCTCGCTTCCGGTACTCATGGTGCCTCTCCGGCCTCCGGCCGTACGGTTGATATGGCCACCCGGCCCAGGCCCGCGGCGGATCCCGCGTCCATGGCCGCAACCACGGCGCCGTGCCGAGCGTTGCGGTCGGCCCGGATCACCAGGAGCGGGTGCTCGGTGTTTTCCACCTGCTCGGACCTCCGGCGTAGGACGGCAGCAAGGGCCTTCTCCCCGGCCAACTCCTCGCCGTCCACCAGGTAATCCCCCTTCTCCGTCACCATCACCTCCACGCGGGCGGAATCCGGGTTGGCCGCCGCGCTGTCCGCCTCCGGAACCTGAATCTGCAGGCCGGTGCGGGAAACGAAGGTGGTGGAGATCATCAGGAAGATCAGCAGCAGGAACACCACGTCGATGAGCGGCGTCAGCTCGATAGAGGGCGACTCGGCCTCGCGGGCGCGGAATCTCAAGGACGGTCCCCCTGAAGGATCTCCGCCATGCGCAGCGCGTGCTGCTCCATGTCCACCACCAGGCGGTCCAGCTTGGCGTTGAAATAGCGGTGCATGGCCAACGCCGGGATGGCGATGCTCATGCCGAAGGCCGTGGTCAGCAGGGCCTGGGATATGCCCCCCGCCAGCACGCTGGGATCGCCCACTCCCTGGCTGGTGATGACGGTGAACACATTGATCATGCCCAGCACCGTACCCAGCAGACCCAGCAGGGGGGAGATGGCCGCGATGGTGCCGAGTAGGGTGAGATAGCGGGAAAGGTCCGCCACCACGTGGCGGCCGGTCTCCTCGATGGACTCCTTGATCACTTCCCGCCGGAGTCCGGAATTCCGGAGCCCGCTGGCGAGGACGGCGGCGAGCGGGCTGGGATCGCGCTCCGCCCGCTCCCGGGCCTGCCCCAGATCCCCCCGTTCGATATCCGCCTCCAGCGCCGAAACCAGCTCCGGGGGCAGGATCCGGCGGGCACGGAGGCTGAACAACCGTTCCGCGATAATGGCCAGGGCCAACAGGGAAAGGACGAGCAGCGGCAACATCATCCAGCCGCCACGAATCAGGAGCTCGATCAAGGGTGATTCCCTCCGCCTTGGCACCCCGGAATGGAAAAGCTCACAGTATACTAGCCATATCCGCCAGCGACGAAAGGGGTGGTGGCGCGGCCCCGGCGTGCCAGTAGCGGTCCGCGGCCTGCCGGTACCCGTTCACGCGCACTTCCGCCCCCAGGCGGATGCGCACCGCGCCGTCGGTAGCGGTATTGAGCGCCGCCGCGCCCACCCGCGCATAGCGGGCCGCCACTTCGGGACGGGGGAAGCCCCAGCGGTTGCGGTACCCGGTGGAGTACACCACCCACTCGGGATCGGTTGCGGCGACGAAGGCCGGTGACGAGGAGGTGGCGCTGCCGTGGTGGGGCGCCACCACCACGGCCTGCTCCCGGAGCTCGCCCGCGCGGACCAACCGCCGCTCGCCGGCTTCCTCCAGATCCCCGGGGAGCAGGACCCGTTGGCCGGCGGCCGTCACCTCCAGTACCCGGGAAGCCGCATTACCCTCGGCGGAGCCCCCCGGGGCCGGTGCCAGGACGCGGAAGCGCACACCGTCCCAGCGCCAGCCATCCCCGGCGTTCAGGACCCGTCCGCCGCCGGCGGGCGCCCCGGCCGTCTCCCGGATGGCCACCCGTTCCCGCAGCCCCGCGCACCCGCCCAGGTGGTCGTTATCGCCGTGGCTGACCACCAGCCGGTCCACCGCGGCCCACCCTCGGGAGTGAAGGAACGGCGCCACGAGCGCCTCACCGGCGTTGAAGGTGGCGCTGAACCTGGGCCCGCAGTCCACCACCGCCACGTGGCGGGCGGTCTCCACCACGGTGGCGCTGCCCTGCCCAACGTCCAGCACCCAGACCCGGGCCTGCCCCGTGGGCAGATCGGGCGGACCCATCCAGGCCAGCGGCGCCGCAACCAGGGCGGGGCCCAGCCACCGGAAAGGGCGCGGCGCCTTCAACAACAGCCCCAGCCCGGCCAGCATCAGCCCCACGCCCGCAACCCCCGGACGCGGGAGGCTCCAAGAGACGCCTGGCCAGGTCTCCAGCCATTCCAGAAAGTGCATGGCCACGCTCAGGAGCCAGCCGGTAGCCGCCATGGCGTGCTCGGCCAGCTCCGCCAGCCCCAGCACCGCCGCGAGGGCGCCCACCAGCCCCAGGGGCACCACGACGAAGCTGAAGTAGGGGATCGCCACCGCGTTGGCCAGGGGCGCCACCAGCGAGACCTGGCCGAACCAGTACGCCAGCCAGGGGCTCACGGCCGCCACCACCGCGAGCTGCACCGCGGCGGCCCGTCGCCATCGGTCCCACCCGGCCCCCGGCCCGGACAGCAGCAGGCCGATGGCACCCACCGCCGTGAAGCTCAGCCAGAAGCCGGGACCCAGCAGGCTGTCGGGGCTCCAGAGCAGCACCAGCAGGGCCGCCATGGCCAGGGCGCGCGGAAAATGGAACGGCCGGCCCAGCAGCCAGGCCCCCAGGCCCACCGCCACCATGATCAGGGCCCGCTGGGTGGGGAGGCTGAGTCCCGCCAGCAGAGCGTAGGCCGTTGCCCCAACGAGGGCCGCCACCGCGGCGAACCGGGGCGCGGGTACTAGCAGCGCCGCGCCCGGCAGCCGGCCCCATGCGTACCGGGTCACGAGGAACAGCAGGAAGGCCACCCAGCCCACGTGCAGGCCGCTGATGGCCACCAGATGGGCGGTTCCGGTTGCCTGCAGCACCGTCCAGGTCTCGGGCGCGAGCCGGTCGCGCTTGCCCACGGTGAGGGCTCGCGCCAGAGGAGCGGCGGTCCCCGCGGCCTCGGTGGCCGCCTGCACCCGACGTCGGAGCGCTTCCAGTCCGCCGCGGAAGGAGCGCCCCGCCCCGGTCGCCAGCTTGCGGGGCGCCGGCTCCCGCCGGACGTAGCCCGTCCCGGAAAGGCCCCGGCTGCGCAGGTAGCGGGCATAGTCGAAACCACCCGGATTGCGGAACCCGCGCGGCCGCCGGACCCGCACGGAAAGGCGCCAGCGCTGACCGTATGCCAGATCCGCCGGCGCGGTCCGGTACCAGGAGAGCCGCAGATCCCCGCCGTACTTCCGCCACGGCCCCTCCGGCCCCCGCAGGCGGGCGGCCCGGAACCGGAAACGGCGCCGTCCGGGCTTTTCCTCCACCGATCCCGCCACCCGGCCTTCAATCTGCACCGTGCGCCGTTCCAGAGCGCCGGGAAAGGGATTCGCCTGCTGCTGGATGGCGGTCAGACCCTGCCAGAAGAAGCCCGCCAGCAGGGCGGTGATCAGGGCCGGGGCCCAACCGGGGCGGAGATACAGCCAGATCACCGCGCCCAGCAAGGGCAGCCCCAGCAGCCAGGGCGGTAGCAGATAGGGAAGCCGGTGGAAGGCCAGGATGCCGAGGGCGAACGTGGCGATGCCGGCCCACATGGCCGGCGTTCGGATCCCGGTTGCAAATGCTCCGGTATGGCGCATGGCCGTCCCGCCCCCCCCCTTGCGAGTGGCCGCCGATCCGTGTGGTGCGCCCCGTTCAGTCCGTGTGCAGATGGCCCTCGACGAGTCGGAACTGACGCTGCATGAGGCCCGCCAGCTCCGGGTCGTGGCTCACCACCACCAGGGCCGTGCCCAGCTCCCGGTTCAGGGAGAGCAGCAGCTCGTGAATGCGCTCCGCGGTCCGGCCATCCAGATTGCCCGTGGGCTCGTCGGCCAGGATCAGGGAGGGCCGGCTCACCACCGCCCGGGCGATGGCCGTGCGCTGGCGCTCACCGCCGGACAGCTCGCTGGGCTTGTGGTGGAGCCGTTCGCCCAGCCCGACCCGCTCCAGGGTCTCGCGGGCCGCCGACTCCGCCGCCGCCCGGCCCTGTCTGCGTATGAGCAGCGGCATCATGACGTTCTCCTGGGCGTCGAATTCGGCCATCAGGTGATGGAACTGGTAGACGAAGCCCAGCTCCCGGTTGCGCAAGGCGCCCCGCTCCGCCTCGCCCAGGGCGAACAGGTCGCGCCCACCGATGCGGACACTGCCCGCGGTGGGCCGGTCGAGGCCGCCGAGCAGATGCAGCAGCGTGCTCTTCCCGGAGCCGGAGGAGCCGGTGACAGCCACCGCTTCCCCTTGCCCCACGCCGAAGGAGACGTCCTCCAGCACCTGGATCTCCCGGTCGCCGTCCCAGAACCGCCGGGTCAGCCCTTCAGCTTCCAGTACCGGCTCACTCATACCGCAGGGCCTCCACGGGATCGGTCTTGGCGGCCCGCCGGGACGGATAGATGGTGGCGAGGAAGCTCATGAGCAGGCCGGCCACGGTGATCCAGGCCACGTCCGCCCAGTGGAGCTCGGAGGGCAGCCGGCTCACCGAATAGACGTTACTGGGCAGGAACTGGGTCTGGAAAAGGCTCTCCAGACCAGCCACCAGTCCCTCCACGTTCAGAGCTAGCGCCACTCCGCCGATCCCGCCGAGCAGCACCCCGAACAGTCCGATCACGGTGCCCTGCACCATGAAGATGGCGGTCACGTTGCCCGGCGATGCGCCCAGTGTCCGGAGGATGGCGATATCGCCCCGCTTCTCGTTCACCAGCATCACCAGGCTGGACACGATGTTGAAGGCGGCCACCATGACGATCAGGGACAGGATCACGAACATGACCACCTTCTCGGTATGCAGGGCCTGGAAGAAGTTGCGGTTGCGCTGGGTCCAGTCGCGCACGAAGTAGGCCCCGCCCAGGCGCTCCCGCAGCTTGGCCGCCACGCGGGGCGCCTCCATGGGCTCGGCTAGGCGCAGACGGACCCCCGAGACGTTGCCGTTCATGCGGTACAGCTTCTGAACATCCGCCATGTGGGCGTAGATCATGCCCGAGTTATACTCGTACATGCCCGCGTCGAAGATGCCCACCACCGTGAAGCGCTTGAGGCGGGGCAGCATGCCGGCGGGCGTCACCTGACCGGTGGGCGCCACCAGGGTGATGGGATCTCCCTTCTCCAAAGCCAGATTGTGGGCCAGGGTCTTGCCGACCACCACGCCGTATTCCCCGGCCTCCAGATCCTTGAGGCGGCCCGCGACCATGTTGGCTGCGAGGTCGCTCACCTTCCGCTCCCATTCCGGGAGGACACCGCGCACCAGCACCCCGCTCACGGAGCCGCCCTTGGTGAGCATGCCCTGCTCGCGCACGTACGGGGCGCCGCCCTTGACGTCGGGCACCTCGGTGGCGGTATCGATCACCTGCTCCCAGGAACCGTTCAGGTGCCGGTAGCCGCTGACCACCACGTGGCTGGTCACCCCGAGAATCCGGTCGCGCAGCTCTCCCTGGAAGCCGTTCATCACGGAGATGACCGTGATCAGGGCCGCCACGCCCAGGGCGATACCCAGGGCGGAGATCACCGTGATCAGGCTCAGAAAGCCGTTCCGGCGCTTGGTGCGCAGATAGCGCAGGCTGATGAAGAGCTCAAAAGGTCGCACGTACGGCCTCGGCCACGGAGGGTGAGCGTTACTCGTCCCGGTCGGAGGGACGCATGTGGGGGAACAGGATCACCTCGCGGATGGAGTCCTGGTCGGCGAAGACCATGGCCATCCGGTCGATGCCGAGGCCGGCGCCCGCCGCCGGCGGCATACCGTACTCCAGGGCGCGGATGTAATCGGCGTCGTAATGCATGGCCTCGTCGTCGCCGCCCGCCTTCTTCTCGGCCTGCTCCTTGAAGCGCGCCGCCTGGTCCTCGGGGTCGTTGAGCTCGGAGAAGCCGTTGCCCACCTCGCGGCCGCCGAAGAAAAGCTCGAAGCGGTCCACCACCTCGGGGTCGTCGTCGTTGCGCCGGGCCAGCGGGCTGACCTCGGTGGGATAGTGGGTGATGAAGGTGGGCTCGACGAGGCGATCCTCCACGGTCTGCTCGAAGATCTCCACCAGGAGTCCGCCCCAGCCCAGCTCCTCGTCGGGCTCCACGCCGAGGCCGGTCAGGTACTGCCGCAAGGCCACCGGTTCGCGCAGCTCCGCCGCCGACAGCCCCTCGTTGTGCTCCAGCACCGCTTCCTCGATGGTCAGGCGGCGATACGCTTGGCCGAGATCGAAATGCTTGCCCTGATGCGTGAGCACCGGCGTCCCCAGCACCGCCAGGGCCGCCTCGCGGGTCATCTCCTCGATGAGGTCCATAAGGTCCTGGAATCCGGCGTAGGCCTGGTAGAACTCCAGCATGGTGAATTCGGGGTTGTGCCGGGTGGAGACGCCCTCGTTGCGGAAGTTGCGGTTGATCTCGAAAACCCGCTCGAAGCCGCCCACCACCAGCCGCTTGAGGTAGAGCTCCGGCGCCACCCGCAGGTACAGGTCCATGTCCAGGGCATTATGGTGGGTTACGAACGGCCGCGCCGTGGCGCCCCCCGGGATGGGCTGCATCATGGGGGTCTCCACCTCCAGGTAATCCCGGTTCAGGAGATAGCGGCGGATGGCGCTGATCATGGACGACCGGATGCGGAAGGTCTCGCGGGTCTCCCGGTTGACGATCAGGTCCACGTAGCGCTGCCGCAGGCGCGCCTCGTCGTCGGTGAGCCCGTGCCACTTCTCCGGGAGCGGGCGCAGAGACTTGGTCAGGAGCTGCACCTCGTCCACGCTCACGGTGAGCTCGCCGGTCTTGGTGCGGAACAGGACGCCGCTGGCCCCGACGATGTCGCCCACGTCCCATTTCTTGAATCCAGCGTTGTATTCGCCCTCGGGAAGGGCGTCCCGGGTGACGAAGAGCTGGATCTGGCCATCGGAGCCGTCGCCGATGTGGGCGAAGCTCGCCTTGCCCATCACCCGCTTGGCCACCATGCGGCCGGCCACGCGCACCCGCTGGGGCTCGGCATCCAGCGTTTCTGCGTCCAGCTCACCGAACCGCTCGTGGATCTCGGCCGCCCAGTGGGTGCGCCGGAAGGTATTGGGGAAGGCGTTACCCTGCTCGCGCCAGGCGGCCAGCTTGCTGCGGCGCTGCTGGATCTGCTCGTTCTCCTCGTTGCTCAACGGCACGGCTCCGGTCACGGATGAAGGTGGATAGAAACGAGGCGGCCGGGGCGTTCATGCCCCGGCCGCCAGAGAAGGCGGCTTTCGGCTCGGGCTAGGCCCCCACCCCCTGCTTGAGCGCCGCCTCGATGAAGGAGTCCAGCTCGCCGTCCAGGACCGCCTGGGTATTGCCGATCTCCACGCCGGTGCGCAGGTCCTTGATCCGGCTCTGGTCCAGGACGTAGGACCGGATCTGGTTGCCCCAGCCGATATCGCCCTTCTCGGCGGACTCTGCCTGCTGCTTCTCGCGCTGCTTCTGCAGCTCCAGCTCGTACAGCCGGGCGCGCAGGATCCGCCAAGCCTCGGCCCGGTTGGAGTGCTGGCTGCGCGAGTTCTGGCACTGTACCACGATGCCCGTAGGCTGATGGGTCAGGCGCACGGCGGAATCGGTCTTGTTAACGTGCTGCCCGCCGGCACCGCTCGCCCGGTAGGTATCGGTCCGCACGTCCTCGGGATTGACCTCCACCTCTATGGACTCGTCCACCTCCGGGTAGACGTAGACCGAGGCGAAGGAGGTGTGGCGGCGCCCCCCGGAATCGAACGGCGATTTCCGAACCAGACGGTGGACGCCGGATTCCACCTTGAGGTGGCCGTAGGTGTATTCGCCGCCCACCTTGACGATGGCGCTCTTGATCCCGGCCTCGTCGCCCGGGCTGGCCTCCACCAGCTCCGCCTGGAAGCCCCGGGCCTCGCACCAGCGCAGATACATGCGCAGCAGCATCTCCGCCCAGTCCTGCGCCTCCGTGCCGCCCGCCCCGGCCTGGATCTCCAGGAAGGCATTGTTGGCGTCCATCTCCCCGGAGAACATGCGGCGGAACTCCAGGCGCTGGACGCGGCGCTCCATGTCCTCCAGGTCGCCGCGCACCTCCGCCAGGGTCTCCTCGTCGTCTTCCGCCTCGGCCAGCTCCAGCAGGTCGGCGCTGCTGTCGATGTCAGCGGCGAGGGCATCCAGGGGCTCCACCTGCTCCTTGAGGCGGTGGAACTCCTGGCTCAGCTGCTGGGCGCGGTCGGGGTCGTCCCAGAGGTCGGGGGCGGCGAGCTCGTGCTCCAGCTCGTCGAGGCGCTCCTTCAGTCGCGGTACGTCAAAGATACCCCCGTAGGCCGTCAATACGGCCGCGCAGGTCTTCGATCCACTCCTGAGGCTTGCGCTGCTCTTCGATCAAGGCGGTCTCCTGGATTCAGTTGGTCGCCGGTCCCCGGGAAACGCAATATTCTGCCATAAGCCCGCCCGCTACTCACGCGCCAACCGCCCGCAGCCATTCCCCCGCAGCTCGGGGGCAGCATCCGGCCCGACGGTCAGCCCGCCCCCGCCGTTGTCGCCGCACTGGTTATCCACCAGCGCCGGCCGGCCGGAACCGGCCACCGTTATCCCGGGCCCCTCGTTCTGCCGGCTGCGGTTACCGCGCGCCTCGCCGGCGGCCTCTTCCCGGTAGAGCAGGCCGGATTTCTTGTTGTTGCGAAGCAGGTTCCCGACCACCACGGGCTGCGCCGTCCCGGCCACCACCAGGCCGTGGAGGCGGTTGGCCAGGCAGGAATTGGCGCGGGCGGTGCCGCCGCTCTGATCGAAATAGACGAGGCCGCTCTGACGGTTGTCCCGGAAGGTATTCTCGGTCAGGAGCGGGCGCGCGCTCCTGCGAACCACGCCGCCGTGCTCCCGGTTGCCGCGGACGGTGTTCCCCTCGGCGGCCCCCTCGGCGGCGCCGGTGAACAGCAGGCCCGTTCCCCCATTACCGCCGATGGTGTTCGTCTTCAGGGCCGGAGCCGCATCGTCCCGGACCACGATGCCGTGGGTGCCGTTCTCCGCCACCCGGTTCTCCCGAGCCCGCCCGCCGCTGTTGCCGGCATAGACGAGACCGGCCTCCCCGTTGGACCGGAACGTATTGCCCACCACGGCCGGTTCGGCGCTCCCGCCGACGCCGCCGCCGTGCAGGCGATTCTCGCTGCTGGTGTTGCGCAGCGCGGTACCGCCGGCCTGCTCCGCGAAGCTGATGCCGAATCCACCGTTGGCGCGGAGCCGGTTCTCCCGAAGCTCCACATGGGCACGGCCCCGAATGAGCACGCCGTGCTTGCCGCTCCGGCGGATGCGGTTGCCCTTCAAGCGCGCGCGGCTTTCGTCGGCCACCAGCACCCCGTGCTCGCCGCTGCCGCGCACCAGGTTCTCCGCCAGCATGGGCCGTGCCTGGTCCAGGACCTCCATGCCGTTCACCGGATGGCCGAGGATGCGATTGTTCGCGGCCCGGCCCTCGGACCGCCCCACGAACACCAGCCCGCTTTCCCCGTTGGCCTCCAGCAGGTTATCCGAGAGCATGGGCCCGGCCTGCTGCTGGACCACGATGCCGTACTCCCCGTTGTCCCGGGCCTCGTTAGCCTCGGCGCGGCCGGCGCTCTCATCGAAGTAGCCGATGGCGAAATGCTTGTTGTCCGTCAGGTAGTTCCCCGTCAGTCGGGGATGGGCGCGGTCCTTCAGGGAAACGCCGTGAAAGCCGTTGTCCAGGCTGCGGTTGTTCCGGGCGGTACCCCCCGAGCGCCCGAAATAGGCAAGCCCGTTCTGCCCGTTCCCCTCCAGTACGTTGCCGGTCAGCACCGGACGCGCGCGGTCCAGGACCGCCACGCCGTGGTAGCGGTTGCCCCCGGCCCGGTTCTCCCGGGCCTGAACCGCCGTCCGGTCCGCCAGCACCAGGCCGTTCTCCCGATTCTCCGCGAGTGTGTTGCCGGTAATCCGGGGAGCCGACCGGTGCCGCACGGCGATGCCGTTCTCGCGGTTACCGCTGGCGCGGTTGAAGCGCGCCGTTCCTTCCGCCCTTGCCGAATAGGCGAGACCGTCCCGGCCGTTGCCCTCCAGGCGGTTTTCAGAGATCGCGGGGCGCGCCGACCCGCCCACACGGATCCCGTGGTGGCCGTTGGCCGCCACCAGATTCCCCCGCGCCGCGCCCCTGGTCTTGTCGAAATAGGCGATGCCAACGGCCCCGTTGTCGCGGAGCACATTGCCGATCACGTCCGGATCCGTGCGCCCTTGCAGGGAGACCCCGTTCAGGCCGTTGCCCGTTATCCGGTTCTCCACCAGCCGGCCCCGCGCGCCCTTGAGGAAAACGATGCCGTTGGCGCCGTTATCCCGGATCCGATTGCTCATCAGCTCGACATGTGCCAGCTCGTCCACGCCGATACCGTGGCCGGCGTTGCGTGCCACGTCGGCGTCACGCAAGGCGAGGCGCGCCCCGTCGGAGGCCACCAAGCCCGCCCCACCGTTGCCGGTCAGGACCATGCCGTCCGCTTCCAGCCGGGCATGCCCCGCGACCACGAGGCCCGCGGCCTCGTTGTTGACGGAGCCGCCGCCGGACAGCCGGCCGCCGTCGCTCCGCTTCCAGAAGACCACCCCGGCGCCGCGTCCATCGGAGCCCGCAATGCCGCCGCTGAAGCGGCAACGGACCAGCTCGCCCCGGCCGCCTTCCAGGGAGACCACATTGGCGGGCTCATCCCCCTGGTGCCGGAAGGCCACCCCTTCCACGCGCAGGGTGCCGCTGCCCGTGTAGCGCAGCACCGCGCCAGGCGCCCCGGATACCACGCGGGTCTGGTCCGGACCGGCCCCCTTGAGGGTTATGGAACGGCGGATCCGCAGCGGGCGATCCAGCGTATAGCGCCCGGCGGCCAGATGGAGGGTGCTTCCCGTCTCCAGGTGGGCCACGGCACGGGCCAGGTCCGCTTGCGGGGAAAGGCGGAGCTGATCGGAGGAAGGCGTGGAGGCACAACCTCCGAGCAGCCACACCAGGATTCCCAGGAGCACCGGCCTGGAGGTCACCGCCCGCCTCACGGCTCCTCCCTCGACTCCACCCCCATCACCTCGCCACTCTCGTCGAGGAGCAGATCCGGTCCCGATTCGCTGGAGGGACCCTGCTTCCACAAAGAGCGGTCATCCGAGGAATCCTGGCGGAGCCGAACCCCGTCCTCACCCCCCTGGATGGGCGTCTCTCCCGAGAAAATGGGGCCCGGGGGCCGTTCGATGGTCTCAATCGGGGCAGTGCGGGACGCCACGTAGGAGTACTTGTCCCGGCCGAACACCTGGGCGTCTTTCAGGTTCGAGAGCCGCACCTGACCGTCCTCCACCCGCAGGTACAGACCGCTGGGCACCTTCTCGCCCGTCCGGAAGTCCCGGCCGCAGGCCGACTCGCAATAGCGGGCCGCGTAGCGGGTGCCGCGGATGCCGATGGTGGCGGCGGGCGTGCGGACCCGATAGCTGTCCTTCTCCTCCTCGCCCACCCAGCCGGTTACCGTCCGGAAGGCCCCCTTCCACAGACGCATGAGGACGCCTTTGTCGCGGCCGTCCCCCGCCTTCGCGCGGTAGCGCTCCACCTCGAAGCGGGTATTCGGCTTCAGCTCCACCAGCCCGTTATCGAAAAAGCGGATCCGCGTACGGCCGTCCGGTCCCGTTCTGATCACGTCCTCCTCGTAGACCGGATCGCCCCGGCGGAGGGTACGCTCCTCCCAGGCGCCGCCAACCGCGTGGACGTCTCCCACCCGGCTTACCACCTTCCCCACGGAGCGGGATTCCGCGCTCCAGACGGCGGAGGAAGCCAGCATCAGGATCAGGCCCAGCCAGACAAGCCGGATTCCGCTTCGGTTTTCGCGCATGTTCAAAACCCTTCCAATCGGGCAGGCGGCCGTTCGCTCCCGTCCGAAAATACCCCTTGCCGCAGAACCTGTACAGACACGTCGCCCGACCGTGGCGGACAGTCCGCGAAAGGAGTAGACTTGCGGCCCAATCGTCCCCCGATCCCGGAAGACCCTAACGGCTCACGAGGTGACCCATGCGGGCAAACGGAACCTTACACGAATGCCGGAAGCGGGCAGGCGGTCTGCTCGCTCTGGCACTGACCCTGGTGCTGGCGGCCTCCGCCGCCCATGGCGCCAGCGAATCCGCGGCAAAATCCGCCGAGACCCCGAGCTGGAAGCAGGAGCAGCTGGCCAACGGTGACGCCTACACGCGCTTCATGGCCCTCCTGAACCAGCCCGACACCCTGTCCCCGGCCACCATGCGCCAAGCGGACATCGCCGGAGACCGGATCGCCCTGTACCGGGTGGGCGACCCGCGCAACCGCCGCTTCCCGGCCGAGCTCTACGAGGCCATGGAAAGCCAGATGTTCGACCGCCTCTTGGCGGGGGGCGCCTTCCAGGTGTACGAGTGCATGGAGTGCAAGACCGTGCGGGTCACCATCAAGAACGACCACCTCTCCATGGCCCGGCGTGCCGCTTCCAACGCCCGCCTGCGCCAGATCGCCGAATCGGTGGGGGTGGACGGGATGCTGCTCTGGGACGCCTACTTCCAGGGTGACCGGGCGGTGCTCGATACCCGCATGATGGACGTGGAGACGGGAAGGATCGTCTGGAGCCACCAGTACACCCACAGCACCGAATGGCAGAGCAACTGGGCCGTTTACGGGGGCCTGTGGGGCATCGAGGCCACCAAGTTCGGCTACGGTCCGGAGCCCGACGTGGAGGTGGACCGCCTCGTGGCCGTCGGTGCCGAATTCCGCGAGGCCACCTCCCTGGCGGAGGGGCTGACCTACGGGCTGGGCATCACCACCTTCCAGAACACGGCCCGGTCCGATGCGGTGGAGGCGGAAGGCGGCGCCCTGTATGTCCGGCTCGGCCTGGCCCTGGACCCCCTGCTCGGCTGGCCGGACAAGGATTACAACAACTTCGAGCTGTACTTGGCCCCCGGTGACGCCTTCATAGACGACACCAACAACCTCCTGGTACGCACGGGCCTGGAGATCCGGTTCACCCAGACCCTGTTCATGAACCTGGGGCTGGTGTACCTGGAGGAAAGGGAGCTGGACATGGGCCACGCCCCTCCGGGCCGGACCGGTGGGGAAGTGGGCGGGACCGGCTACGACATCAGCATCGGAGCCCGCTTCTAATGGGTAAGGAGGAGCGCATGCGTCGATTCCTGGGAACGTACCTCCCGGCCCTGTTCGGTGGCCTCCTCCTGGCCGGCTGCGCGAGCGACTCCGGCAAGATGCCGAAGATAGGCGATGCCGCAGAGCCCGAGACCGCCAAGGCCGAGGAGCGCAAACGGGGCGCCGAAGGCCTGCTCAAGCCGGCTGAGGCCGAGCCGGGAATGCTCTACATCCGGCGCCGGAATGCCGATTACACCCTGGAGCTGCTGCTGGACACCTCCAGCGTGAATACGGCCTACGACATTGAACTGCCGGCACGCTCCGGAGCGGAATAGCGCCGGCTTGCCGGGCCGGGCAGGAGTACCGTGGTTTTCCTCGCCGGCAGAGTACGATATGCTAGCGCCTTCGGGTTGCGGGGGTAGTTCAACGGCAGAACCTCAGCCTTCCAAGCTGATGATGCGGGTTCGATTCCCGTCCCCCGCTCCATTCTTCCGGCCCGGAGATTCCGGAGCCGCGTTGCCGGGCGGGCGTAGCTCAGTTGGTAGAGCACCACCTTGCCAAGGTGGATGTCGCCGGTTCGAGTCCGGTCGCCCGCTCCAGATACCCGCCCCGAGTCCGCAGGACACGGCGCCCGGAGCGCCGCGGGGCCATTTGCGATCGATTCCGTGGGACGGTGGCGGAACTGGTAGACGCGCTGGATTTAGGATCCAGTACCTCCGGTGTGCGGGTTCGAGTCCCGCCCGTCCCACCAGAGCGCGACTCGCGCGGTGCAGAAGCAGGCAGTAACGGGGAATCCCCCGCACCGGAGGGGTGGCCGAGTGGACGAAGGCGCCTGACTCGAAATCAGGTGACGGTACTGCCGTCCGGGGGTTCGAATCCCTCCCCCTCCGCCAAAAATTGATGATCAATCAGCGCTCTACCAAAAGGTAGAGCGCTTTTTTTGTTCTCCTACCCCCCGGAAAACCCCGTAAAATATTGCTTTAGCCAACTGGGTTTTCCCACCCCAAAAGTGCGAATTCACGCTCCGCCCTTTAAAGCACTTCCAATGACCGACACCGGTCATCTTGCGGGAGGCTTCCCAATCTAGGGGGTCTGGGCACCAAAAAGAAGATTGCAGCAGGGTTAGCTTTCTGCAATTATTTACCGACCGGTCAACTACTGACCCAAGTCCGGCCATGGAACGGTTCTTTCCCGGCGAAACACCCGAGGGTCGAACTCCATGCGGAAAGGAAAGCGCGGACCTTGAGCTCAAATCTTTACCCCGCTCAACTCCGCCAAATCACAAGCAGAAAATTTCCCAAGCAGGGCCCAATTCTCTGCTCGGGGAAAGGCCATCGATACCCCGGTCCCCTCGACGAAGGGGTTGGGGAGCTTGAGCCTCCTGCTTCAGGGCTCGGTGAGCAAGCGTCCAGGGGATTTCGCCAGGAGAATTCAGTCATGAACAGTACAGCCCTACAATCCCTTTTTGTCCGCGGTGCGCGCCAAGCCACCGACCCCCGAAGGTCCGTGTCGAGCTCACAGCCGTCCCCCTCCTCCCAACACCACTTCGAGCACCTCGCAGCCTTGGTCGAGGCATCAGCCCAAGGCGACCAAGACGCCTTTGCCCAGCTCTACGGGGCAACCTCCGCGAAACTGTATGGCTTTGCGCTGCGTATATTGAAAAACGAAGGCCTGGCTCAGGAATGCTTGCAGGATGCCTACATCCGGATCTGGGAGCACTCGGGTAGCTATCGAAGGACTCGCGGTGCTCCCTTGACCTGGATGGGAATAATCGTTCGCCGGCGAGCATTGGACATGATCCGTTGCGCCAACCGGGAGCATGTCCTCGATGACCCCGAGGAGCTGTTCCGGCACAAGGACCAAATGGACCATGCCGAAGGTCCCGAATCGGGGCTGGACTTCAGTGAACGAGAGAGGCTGGCCGCTTGCCTCGGGAAGCTGGGCAGGAACCAGCAACAAGTTCTGCGTCTGGCATTCTTCGACGGTCTTGCCTATCCCGAGGTAGCGGAACATCTGCAAGCCCCTCTGGGAACGGTCAAGACCTGGATTCGAGGGGGGATGGAGAAATTAAGAAAGTGCCTGGAAGCCTGAAGGGAGGCAGGCCGGGAGTATACCCATTCCGCTGGAATGCGGAGGCCCGCGAGGTCCTGGCTGGCGATTACGCCTTGGGTACCCTGCACGGCAAGGCCCGCGTCCGCTTTGAACGGCTCTTGGCGGTAGACGCGGACTTGCGCATCAAGACCCAAAAATGGGAAGAACGCCTGGCCCCCCTGGCCGAGGAGGCCCATCCGGAGCGGCCCCCCGAGGCCGTCTGGACGCATATCCGCGACCGGCTACCAACATCGGATCCCTTGCGGCCGGCCGCTCCAGCCGACAAGCCGCGGATTTCACACTGGTGGGATAGCCTGGCGTTTTGGCGCGGCCTGGCGGCCGCCGCCCTCCTACTACTCGCATTCGTTTCCTGGTCCGGGCTGGGAGTACACCCGGGCTTGGCTCCGGAACGCATCGCAGTGATCAGTAATGCACGACAGGAACCTGTCTGGGTTCTGAGTACCGGGTCGCCTGCAGGATTGCTGCGCGTGCGGACTGTGCAGGCACCGGGGATGGGCCCGGGACGCGTCTGCCCGCTTTGGCTGCAGTGGGACGGTGGGAAGGAAGTGCGCAGAATTGCCATTCTTCCCGAAGAGAAGGGGAGCTCTACTTTCCGCATTCCGGAAAATATGCCTTTGGACCGGGCCCGCCTGGCGGTCAGCGTCGAGCCGGCCGGCGACCTTCCCCAAGAAGGGCCCCGTGGGCGGCTGATTTACCAGGGCAACTGGACCCGACTATAACGCAACCAGGCGGGGTCCCCGCCTAGAAACAGGGAGGATGTATGGTAAGTACCGGTGCCTGGCTGAGGAGGCTCCCTATCCGCCCGAAATTAGCCCTTTTGTCCGGACTTCCGCTGGCTGCGGTATTACTTCTGGTCCTGACTCAGATCCAGGCCCAGTTGGAAGAAGCGGCACGGGCTCATGCGGTCCAGGATGCCGGGCGTCTTGCCCAGCACTTGCACGCGGTGATCCAGACCCACGGGGTTGAACGGGACCAGTCCGTGGGTGTTCTCCAGCAATCGGGAGGCACGGCTTCCCAGGAGCTCCCCACTTCCCGGGAAAACGCCGATCGCGCCGCCCGCGAGCTGAACACCCTCTTTCGCGAGGGACTTCCCTATTTCGACACCGGTTACTTGAAGGAGCCCATCCACCAACTGCGGCAGGCATTCCAACGCCGCAGCGAGGTCCGCCATTGGGTGGATAACGGGCGCCACCCCGAAAAAGTGTTTGCCTTTTATTCCGACCTAAACGCCAATGCCCTGCACATTTTGCGACAGGTAGCAGGCAGGATCGACGAGGCCGCCTTGGCCCGGCAGCTACGCTCCCTATACGGGGTGATCGGCCTGCAGGAACAGGCGGCAAAGGCCCGCGGCAAGCTTACCGAGGCCTTCGCGGCGGGAGAGACCACCCCGAGTCAATTCCTCGCCATCCGCGGCTTCGCCCGAGCCCAGGACCGTTACCGGGAAACCTTTTCCCTGAATGCCACTTCGGGCCAACGGGACTTTCTGGAGCGCAACCTACAGGCCGACGCAGTGGAGCGGGTCCGCCAGATTCGAGAAGATTTCCTAAACACTTCCAAGGAGGTGGGCTCGGGACCGGAGGCCGATGCCTGGTTCCGCCTTGCCTCGCAGCGCATCAAGCGGATCCAGGAAGTGGCGGACCATGTGGCCTCTGAGCTGGCCGCCCAGGCCGACCGGCGGGTAGCCGCGGCCCAGCTGGCCCTTTGGGGGTATTCCGGGTTCGCGGGATTAATCGTGCTGGCGACCATCGGTCTGGTGGCCGCCGTTGGGCGCAGTATCGTGCGTCCCCTGCAGGATGCGGCGGGAATGACGCAGCGCATCACCCAGTCGGAGCGCTGGGACCTGTCTCTCCGCATCGAAGCCAATGGCCGCGACGAGGTCGCCCAACTGGGGCAGGCGTTCAACACCTTCCTGGATGCCCTCCAGGAGGTGGTGGCCACATTGGATGACAAGACCCATGACCTTACTCGCGGGCGCTCGAATCTGACCGCAGGAGCCGAGGCCATCGCGGGGGGCGCCAACGAGGCCCGGGAACAGGTGCAGCAAATGACCACCTCGGCCGAGGAGGTCAACGGCGTTGTCCAAGAGGTGGCCGGCAACATAACGGGTGTATCGGAATCGGCCACCGAAACCGCCCAGACCACCCGGCAGGGCAAGCAGGCAGTGGATGAGGCCGCGAACAAGATCCGGGCACTCAGGGAAGCCAGCGGTCGCGCTGATGAGATCCTCAACTCCATCCAGACCGTGGCCAAGAAGACCGACTTGCTGGCGCTCAATGCCGCCATCGAGGCCGCAAATGCCGGTGATCAGGGCAAGGGCTTCGCGGTGGTCGCCGACGAGGTCCGGCAGCTGGCCGAGCAAACCCGTCAGGCCACCGGCCAGGTCGGAAACATTGTCGGCGAGGTCCAGGGGCATTCGAAAGAGTCCGAGGAGGCAATGAACCAGGTCCTGGAGCGCATGGATGCCATTCTTGAGCGCGTCAGCGAGATCGATCGCTCCGCCGACCAGATTGCCGCAAGCGCGGAGGAGCTGGCCGCCACCATGGGCGAGACCACGGACAACATGCAGGTCATCAGCAACCACACCGACCAGGTGGCCGACCAGGTGGCCGCCATCCAGGGCACGGCCACGGAGATCGGTGCGCTCGCCGATGAGCTACAGGCCGTTACGACCCGCTTTCGGCCGAAGGAGGGGCCCCAGCCAGCCCATTCTTAGCTCTGTCCCGCTGCCGGGACGAGGCTCCTGGGGCCATGAGGCGGGCGAGAAGGACAGGGGTATTGATAAATGCGGAGCTCACGCCGTACCACTCGGCGGCTGTGATGCAAACCAGCCCGGGAGCTGACCGAGATGCAAGGCCCAATCGCACCGAATGATGCCGTAATGGCGTCCCGATCACGCCAGGAGGGCCAACGCTTGTTGAAACAGGCGTTCGTTACCTATCGCGGGGACCCGATCGGAACCCTGGCCGCCTCCGATCCCGCGCGTGGGCTTCTCAACTACGATCAGATCTTCGTACGGGATTTCATTCCCGTGGCCTTGTACTTCCTGGCTACCGGGGAGCCGGCCTTGGTTCACCGCTTCCTGGAGCGTTGCTGCCAACTGCAGGCCAAGGAGCGCTCCATGGACTGCTATCGCCCGGGTGCCGGCCTGATTCCCGCCAGCTTCAAGGTAAGCGATGACGGTACCCGACTTGTGCCGGATTATGGAGGCCAGGCCATCGCCCGGATTGCCCCGGTGGATTCCAGCCTTTGGTGGCTCTACCTGCTGCGGGTCTACACCCGCGCAACCGGCGATCGGGAATTGGCGGCCCGGACCGAGTTTCAGGAGGCCATAAAGCGCGTCCTCGAGCTATGCCTGATCGGGCGGTTTGACATGTACCCCACCCTGCTCGTCCCCGATGGATCATTCATGGTGGACCGGCGGCTCGGTGTCTACGGATACCCCCTGGAAGTCCAGGTACTGTTCTATATGGCTCTGCGCTCCGCCGACGAACTGCTCGGTGACTGCGAGGAGAGCTTGCCCTACCGCGAGGCGGTACGGGACCGCCTGGGCAAGCTGATCCATTACGTGCGCACCTATTACTGGCTGGATCTAGCCGCGCTCAACCGCATTTACCGGGCCAGCACCGAGGAATACGGGGTTGCGGGAAGCAACGCCTTCAACATCTTGCCCGCTTCCATCCCCGACTGGCTACCCGACTGGCTGCCGGAGGAGGGCGGCTACCTGGTTGGGAATTTGGGGCCTTCGCGGATGGATTTCCGATTCTTTTCCCTGGGTAACCTGTTGGCCGTGATCTCCGGGCTGGCCAACAAAAAACAAGGAGAGGCCATTCTGGCTCTGGTAACCGCCAAGGCCGACGACCTCGTGGCGGATATGCCACTCAAGCTGTGCTTCCCCGCTCTAGAAGGCCAGGATTGGCGCACCGTCACGGGCAGCGACCCCAAGAACATTCCCTGGTCCTACCACAATGGGGGCAGCTGGCCGGTACTCCTGTGGATCCTGGCCGCCGCGGGGCTACGTTATGGCCAAACGGCGCTGGCCCGCTCCGCCCTGGAAAATGCAGCCCCGCGGCTGCAGGCCACGCAATGGCCGGAATATTTCGACAGTCGACGGGGCCGCCTGGTGGGGAAAGAAGCGCGCCTATATCAGACCTGGACCATCGCCGGGAGCCTGCTGGCTGACCACCTGCTGGCGGAGCCAGCCCTGATGGATGCCATCACCTTCGCCGATAACATTACGGCCGAGGACTGCACCTTCTGAATCCGCCACCGAATCATGGTCATCGGTGGTCCCCTTGCGCATTTTCCAAAGGGCTATTCCATACCTGCGAACCGCTGAGGAAAAAGCTCCCAGCCGGCTCCAGGGACAATACAAGCACGCCCCAGAAAAGCCCGACTCCTCTGACCGAGGATTCGGAACTGACCGCTGCCCCCTCCTCACTCAAAGGCCACAACGGCCGGACAGAGGCTAAACCGTAGAAACGCCCGAGATTCCTAAAAAAGGCAAATCACTCCCATGAAAAATCCGGAGGCGAATCCGCAGCCGTTGGGTCTCCGTATATCTATATGCACCGGGCCCATACGGGCCCCCTTGGAACCAACTGTCCATCTGGAGGCAGCACCATGTCCGTCAATTTCAAGAAAAACACCGCCTACCTAAGCGCCGCTGGCGCTGCCTTCGCGGTCAGCCTGGCCCTTTCCCCCAGCCCGGCCGCAGCCGACAGCGCCAATCCCTTCATGGTCGCGGACCTCGGAAGCGGCTACTCCGTCGCCGCCGCGGAGGGAAAATGCGGCGAAGGGAAATGCGGGAGCAAGGGTGACGGCAAAGATGACGGCGACAAAAAAGGCGGGGAAGGCAAATGCGGAGAGGGCAAGTGCGCTAGCGGTTGAGTCCGCATAGATTCCATAAGGACGAGCTGGGGGCGGGCCCTAGGCCCGCTCCCGGCTAATTAAACGGGTACCTATGGGGCATCCGCACAGTGGAAATTGTATCCCGTTTACCCGGGACACTTTGACGCGGCTTTCGGGAGAGGATGCTCCCCGGAACGAGAGCACGAGGGACGGAAACAATGGATAAATGGATGGCGCGCATGCTGGGCCTGTACTCCGGCCTTGACCGGGTTGGTGACTACCTGGCCCCGTTGGGGCTGCGGCTGGTACTGGCCTACGAATTCTGGGAGTCCGGGGTCATGAAGTTCATGGCCAACGGCGCCTTCGGCCCGGCACCCGGATGGTTCGCGGCTCTTGACTATCCCTTCCCGTTCAACGTGCTTCCCGACGCGCTGAACTGGATCATCGCCATGTGGGCGGAGCTGATCGGCGCGGTCTTGCTGCTTCTGGGCCTCGCGACCCGTCCGGCTGCTCTGGTACTGATTATTCTGGATCTCGTAGCGTGGGTCAGCGTCCACGCCGGCCACGGGTACAACGTAAGCGACAATGGCTGGAAGCTGCCCTTGCTGTTCCTGGTCATGTTGCTCCCCTTGCTCCTGAAGGGCGGCGGCAAACTGAGCCTGGATTATCCGATCAGCACCCGGATGAACCGTTTCTGGAATCGGCGGCCCCGCCACGCCCCGTCTCCCGCCGGGCCCGCGGCCAACCGTCTGGAGTAGGAAGGCGTAGCGCTATTCGTTGGATTCGTTACCGAGGACCTCTAATGTCCGGTTCCCAACTGCAATCCCTCCCGGCCCTGGCCCGCTTCCCGCAGATCAATCCGGAACCCGTCATGGCGGTCACCACTGACGGGGAAATTGCGTATGCCAACGAGGCCGCCGCGGTCCTGCTCCGGGGGTGGGACGCCGTCGAGGGCGGCCCCCTGCCCCCTGCTTGGCGCCAGGCCGTATCGGAAGTAATGGCGGGAGAAGAGGCGGTAGAGCTCAATGCCCCCGTTGCCGATCGTCTGTTCAGCTTCCGCCTGGTCCCGGATATGGAGACCGGCTGTCTGCACCTGTATGCCACCGATGACACCGATGCCCACGAAGCCCGCATGCGCCTTCGGCATCTGGCGTATTACGACCTGCTCACCGGCCTGCCCAACCGGACACACCTCCTTCAATATCTGGAGCGCACCTGGCCGCACGAGACGGCCACCTCCGCCTTCGCCCTCCTCTACCTGGGGGCCGACCGCTTCAAAAACATCGTTTCCGGGCTGGGGCATACCCAAGGGGACCGTGTGCTTTCCGCCGTGGCCGAGCGTCTGTCCGGACTGTTCCCCCGAGGGTTCGTGGCACGCGTGCACGGAGACGAATTTGCCGTGGTGGTTCCCGATATCGCGGATATGAACGCGGCTCGGTCGGAGGCGGCCCGTATCCAGCAGGCCTTTTCCAGCCCCGTGTGCTCCGAGCGGGCCCCCTTCCCCATTTCCTTGAGCGTCGGCATCGTCCTCGGATGGTCCGGCCGCGACGGTGCGGGGCTACTGCGGGATTCCCACAGCGCCATGGCGCGGGCCAAGAGCACCGGACCCGGCCGCGAGCGGGTATTCGATGAATCCCTGCAAAAAGCGTTTCGGGACCGCTTGCGGCTGGAGACCGATCTGGGCGCCGCGCTGGAGGCCGATGGGCAGCTGGTTGTCCATTACCAGCCCATCCTGACCCTGCCAGAGATCCAGCCGGTGGCCGTCGGCTTCGAGGCCCTTGTCCGCTGGAACCACCCCGACTTTGGCCGGCTGGGACCGGGGGCTTTCATCGCATTGGCCGAGGATGCGGGCCTGGTGGGGCGCCTGGGCTGGCGGGTGCTGGAACAGGCAGCGCAACAGGCTGCCGTCTGGAACCGGGGGACCGCCAGTCCCGCCACGGTCAGCGTCAACCTGGCGCCCCAGCAGGTAGTCGAGGCGGGTCTGGTCGAGAAAGTGGAGACCATCTTGCAGGAGGTGGACTGCGAACCGGCCTGGATCCGCCTGGAGCTCACCGAGTCCGCGCTGGTTGGGGACCCCGACTGGGTTCGGGGCAACCTGGAAGGTTTGCGGGAAATCGGCTGCAGCCTGAGCATTGACGACTTCGGAACCGGCTATTCCTCCCTGTCGCACCTCCACCGCTTTCCCTTCGATACCCTGAAGGTGGACCGGGCTTTCGTCGTCGACGCCCCCACCCATTCACGCTCCTTTGAGCTTGTACGCGCCATCATGGCCATGTCCGAAAGCCTCGGCCTGGCTGTGGTGGCGGAGGGCGTAGAGACCGATGAGCAATTGGAGCTCGTCCGTGGCGCCGGGGCCGCATACGTCCAGGGTTTCCGGTTCGCCCCCGCCCTGCCCGCACCCGAGGCCGAAGCCTGGCTGTAGGTTACAAGCGGGGGATCCCTTCCGAGTCATAGCCCTCCCGCCTCCTCGTCCAGGGGCTCGGCCTGCTCCCGCCGCAACCGTCCGGGCCCGCACCCCACCTCACGGCGAAAGGCCTTGCGGAATGCAACCTCACTGGTATATCCGAGCGACTCGGCAACGGCGATCACTGACTCCCCTCCATTCCGCAAGCGTTCCGCGGCCAACTGCATGCGCCATTGCGTCAGGTACTGGGCCGGGGTTCTGTCCAAAAAACGCCGGAACCGATCCACGAAGGCGGAGCGGCTGAGTGCCGCTTTTCGCGCCAGCTCCTCCACCTGCCAGGGGTGTCCAGGGTCCCCATGGATCGCGGCAAGGGCCCGGCACAGAGCCGGATCCCTCACCGCGGCCCAAAAACCGACCTGCTCTGTCCAGCCTTCCATGAAAATCCGAACAACTTCAATGAACAAAAGGTCGGCCAAGCGGTCGACCGCGGCCTCGCCACCCGGACGCTCCCGCTCCAGCTCCACCATCAAGAGCTGCCAAATTCCTTCCAGTCCCGCCCTCTCCCTTGCAGGATCCAAATGCAGCATGTCCGGCAAGGCCTCCAGGACCGGGTTGACCCCAGCGTGCTCAAACTCGATATAGCCGCATACCAGCCGGGTCGCTGCCCCCTCCTCAACCCCGCCGATTCGGTTGCGTGGGAATGGATCTGGGGGCTCTGGCGAGTGGCTGAGCACATGGCGAGCGTCGTGCGGGAACACCACCAGCTCCCCGCCCCCCAGAGCCAGCGGCTTCCGGCCTTCGCGATGCAGCCAGGCGCGCCCTCCGGCAACAAGGTGGAAGGTGGCGGCATATTGCCCCGAGGTATCCACCGCCCAGTGACCACAGAAATCAGCGTGCAGAATGACCCGGGCCCGGAGCCGAAGGTTGCGGAGGACATCGCTTAGCGGGTCGATGGCAGTGGCCTTTTTTCTGGATTTTCAGACATAAAAACAGCCGAAATGGACATAGCTCCTTTCCGCCGGACCGCCCAGACTATCCCGCAATACCCCGGGCCTCGCCCGGTCATTCATCCAAGGGAGGTAACCATGAGAAGATTCACCGCGCTGCTCGGAATGGCCCTGGCCGTCCTGCTGACCACCACCACGGCCCAGGCCGGGAAACCGGAGACCGTGGATGGCGTAACCGTTATCCACCTGGACGAGTACAACGGCTATTTCGCCGCCGAGGATACCCTGGGCGGACTGCAACCGGGCCGGTACAAATTCGTGGTCACCAATAAGGCGCCCAAGGTGGTGGGGTTCCAGGTCCAGCACATGGAAAGCCACGAGACCCTGGCCAAATTCCCGCTGAAACCGGGACATACCAAGAGCGCCACGGTACGAGTGGGCGAAGCCGGGGTCCGCTACCGGTGCCCCATCAACCCCACGCCCTGGTACAACCTGGACAACATCACCACCGACTGAACCTCCGGCACGAAAGGGCCGGCCCAGAGGGCCGGTCTTTTCGAATCAGCCTGCCGCCCGCCCCCTTTAACCGGGCACGGAGGCGGCAAGAATCCGGGTCTTACGGGCTGTACCAAGACCACAGAAACATGGCTGGCGATCTCCGGCCCGGAGACCGCTTCTTGGGTCCCCAGGCTTCACCCCGGGGCACATCCGGAAGCCGCATGGTATGGGGCCGCTACGCCAGGCGGGCCAGGACATCCATGCGGCCAATAAGGCTCTGGAGGTCCGGGGCCTGGATATCGGGGGCAGGCGCCAAATCCTCGGGGACCTGGCCGGGCCGGGCAATGAAGGCGGAGCGGCAGCCCGCAGCCGCGGCACCGGCAAGATCCCAACCGTGCGCGGCGCACCATCACCATCTCTTCCGGAGCGACGCCCAAGCGCTCCGCCGCATTCCGATACACCAAGGGTGCGGGCTTGAGCGCGCCCGCCTCCTCCACCGAAATCCTGTCGGTGAAAAAGGCATCCAAGCCCGCATTGGCGAGCTGCGCTTCCATCACCGTGGTCGGGGAGTTGGTCAGCACGGCCAGATGGTGGCCCTCCCACCGCAGCTCGGCGAGGGCATCGGTAACCTCCGGATGGGGCGGGAGCCGGCGAAGCGCCTCCGTCACCCGGGCAGTTTCTTCCGCTCCAATGGCAATGCCATGCCGCTCGCCTAGTTTACGAAGGGCGGAGCTGCCTACCTCATTGAAAGGGCGGTATCGGCCCGTTGCACCAAGGGTAAGGGTCGAAACGACCACCTGCCCGAACCATTCCGTGCGCTTTCGGGCATCGCCGAAAACCGCCTCGAAGGCCGGGTCGAGCCCTTTCAGGTCAAGCAGGGTCTCATTGAGGTCAAAAACGAAGAGGGGCATTTTATTAGCAATCCCTGGGGAAGCGATTGATTACACGGCAATCGGTTGGGCAGGAATGGACGAAGTAGGAAGCCTGGATGGGTATGCGATTATTGGGTACTTCCAGACCAGGCAACATCCAGACTGCATACACCACGACAATCTTTGGGCCATCCTTCAACGGCTGTCGTTCAGGTAGGGAATGGCTCTTCGGTTCCTTCTCTATTCTTGGTCTTCGGGGGCGGGTAATCGGCGCAAGGCCTTAAGGATGGCTGTCGGCTCCATGCGCTGCTTGTAATCCACCTCGGCGAAGGCGGCCCGGACAATTCCTTGCCGGTCGATCACGAAAGTGCCGGGCACGGGCAGGACATGGCGCCCATCGCCGTTGTAGTCGGCCAGATCGAGCCCGAGCTCCCGCTTGTACACCGCCACCAGATCCTCAGGAACCTGGAAGAGCAGGCGATAGTCACGCATTACCCGGCTATCCAGGTCACTCAAGATCTCGAACGGAAAGCCGTCCTCCTTGACCTGCTCAAGGGAGCGCCCAGGCTTCTGGGGAGTGACAGCGAGGACACGGGCGCCGTGCTTGCGGAAGGCGGGCAGGCTTTCCTTCAGGGCCCGCAGCTCCAGATTGCAGTACGGACACCAAGCTCCCCGGTAGAAGGTAAGGACGACCGGACCTTTCTTCAGGTACTCCGCAAGGCTTATGGGCTCGCCAAAGGCATTGGGGAGCCTGAACCCCGGCGCCTCGGCTCCGACCTTCAAGCCCGGATCAGGCAGCTCCTCGCGGACCTGCTCCATGGAGCGCTGTACGGTCTCGCGGGTGGCGGGATTTAGCTGCTCACCCTCCTCCCGACGCTCCTGCTGATAGCTGTCGATTCGCTCATCCAGATCCGGTACCGACTGCTCGTCGGCACTAGCCGCCCCCAATCCTCCGGAAAGGAGTGCCAGGCTACCCAGGGCAAGGGGCAAAATCCTCTTTCGCATAGACGTCCTCCTGTACTTCGACCGTCCCCTCTTTCGGGGGTCTTCCGGCAGTTCCCCAACGGGATGGGCGGACTGCTGCCCTGTTCCGCACTGAAGCCGATGAGGGAATCAAACTGGCGGATTCCACTCCTTGCCTGCGAAGGCCTTGTCCAACGGGGTCTCGGCAATATGATTGGTGTAGTTGGACAGGGTCTTCATACCTACCCCCAGCACCACCTCCAGGACGTTCTGCGGAGTAAACCCGGCCTCGTAGAAGGCCTGAAGCTGGGACTCGGGCATGTGCCCTCGGTCTTCCACCACGGCCTGAGTAAAGCGCCGCAAGGCGTTCAGGCGTTGATCGGGCAAGGGACTCCCCTGGCGCAACTCGGCGATGCAATCCTCGGGGACCCCCGCCATCTCGGCCAGGGCAGTATGAACACTCATGCAGTAGTCGCAGGTGTTGGTGAAGCTTGCGGCCAGCAGGACCACCTGGCGCTCCGGGGCGGAAAGACTGGTCTTCTCGAAGAGTTGATTGAGGTTGAAGTATCCCTGCACGAGGGCGGGGGCAGTGGCCATTACGCCTGCCAAGTTGGGAATGAATCCATACCCCTTTTCCAGCTCGCGCATGAAGTCGCCAGCCTCGTTAGGGGCGGATTCGGGAGTGTGAACTGGGTAGTCGCTCATGAAGCCTCCAGACTTAGTAGTTTACCGGTCGTCTACTAGAGATTAAAAAAACGCCGCTACTCCTTGCCCTCTTCCCCTTCAAAAGCCTGTAGCGATAGCCACCGCAACAGGAGCCATGCGGCGTATAACCTCAGGGTCGGAATGGGTCTTGGCCAGAACTTGGGCCCCTTGCAAGCATACGAAGATTTGTTCCGACCGGCGCTCGATCTCGGAAGAATTTGCCTCTAGCTCACCGGCATCCCTAGCTGCGTGCAGTAGTTCGGCTAAGTATCCGACGATCCTGCCAAAGATATCCGATACCCGCTCCCGGATCGGATCATGGATACTACCGAGCTCCACCGATAAATTCCCGAATGGGCACCCCGGGACGTGACCCGACTCCCTCCGGTATTGCTCGTGTACATCCGCCAGGGCATGGAAAAAATGGGATAGGCGCTGCAAGGGAGGAATTGTCTCGTCACCGAGAATGCGCTCGAACCGACCTTGCATTCGCTTCCAGGAGTGCTCCAACGCTGCCAAGACTAGGTCGTCTTTGGAGTCGAAGAAGTAGTAAAAGCTGCCCCGCTTGACCTCGGCGGACGAGCACAAGGACCCAACACTCACCGAACCGTAGCTACCCTGCCAAAGCTCGTTGGCGGCCGTAGTGACCAAATCCTCTCTTGCGGTGCTGGGGCGGCCCATGACTACCTCTATTTGACTGGTTGTCTATAAAGACTCGCCCTTTTACCTCCCGCCGTCAACCCATTCCGGCAGACCGGTAAACAGGTTCCTATGTGCAGGGCCTTCCCCGCGGCAGCGCTTTGATTGGAAACCGGCCGGGGGGTCTATCCCGCCAAAAATCGCTCGACCGGCTGCCCAAACGTATCGCTGTGGCATTTGAGCGCGCGGAGCACCTCTACGCCCGAAAACCGGCTAGCGTCGTATTGGCAGAGACTGACTACAGGGTATTGCTTGGCCAGGAAGTGCTCATAGCGCATTTCAAAGGCGTTCATGGCCTCCACGTCCAACCCGGCGTCGAGCATCCAGGCCATGTCCCCCAGAAGCCGGAAGGCATTCCGGCCTCTGGCTACGGCCTCGGAGAAGGCCTCCTCGAAGAAGCGGAATGCCTCGTCGCCCGTAGGGAAGCCGCTGGCTTCCACCAGATACCCTTCGTCCCTTGCCTGCTGGACGGAGACCCGTTCGGAAAGCCTCTCCAGCAAGGCTTCACGGGACCCTTCAGGCGCCACCAGAAAGCAGAGCTCGCCCCGAGACAGCCCCTGCTCCAGGAATGGCAGGGCGAGCTTCAATCGACCACGTTCGCTTTCGTACACGGTGCAGAGGTGACTACCGGATTTCACTTTAAGGCCTTCCAGGGTGACCTCCGTCGGAGTTTCCCCCTCAAGGACCGGGCCATGCTCCTCTGCATTTGGCATTCCCCCCACGAAGGCCATGAGGTCCTCCCGGCGGAAACGACGAACGCCACGGCGCCCCATCCGAATACAGGGTAGCCTGCCCTCGTTGGTCCACCGGCGCACCGAAACCTCACTGACGTTCAGCAATTCGGCGGCCTCCCGAGTTGTCAGCAGAGGCTCCGAGGCGGTTTCTAGGTCCGCTGGCGGGGCCATTAGGGCTCCTTTAGGTCTTGGGCTTACAGGTCCCAGAGAATTTACCAACCAATCTGAGAAGGGCCAAGCGATCATACGCGAACGTTGACATGCCTCGTTAACGATCTATGATTATCTTAATTGCTCTTTGCGAACACTGGAACCATGATCAGGAAAGACTACACCATTCGAGCCGGGAAGGTCGCTCTGGTGGTTGGTACCGCCTTGAATGCGATCAACCAAGGGGACCTCCTTCTGGGTGCGCCCATGACCTTGGGGCGGGGTGCCCAGATGATCCTTACCTTCCTGGTCCCCTTTCTGGTTTCCCTGCATGGCCAGCTTTCCAGCAGTCCCAAGCCTGACCCCCAGGCACCCGGGGGTCACCAACCTCCCAGCGGGGGGTAGCAAAATGACCGCACAACCGCATAACGCCTATACCGCCTTGAGCCATCACCCCGAGCGGGCCGCAGGAAACGAGGTGGACCGCTCCATATACCGGAACCCGGGGCCCATGACCTTTGGCCGTTTCCCCTTTCAGGGGCCGACGCAAGGGCTGGTCCCTACTGGAGACCGCGATTCAAGCGGCTGGCCTACCCAAGCGGAATGGACGGACCGCTTCGAGATCGCCTGGACCAAACACGGCGACCAGGGCCCCCTGGTCCTGATGCTGCACGGGGTGCCCTGCAACCGGGGGCAGTGGGAAGAGGTACAGCGGCTTCTGGCGCCTTTCTGCGAAACCATCAATGTCGACATGCTGGGCATGGGGGAAAGCAGCAAGCCCCGGCGATACGGAGAGAAGATCGGAGCAGGCGTCGATCAGGCCATCCCGGAGGGCAAGGCTACGCAGTGGGATTGGGCCAATGACGTTGACTACCTCGAAGCCCTCATGCAGCACGAGTACCCGGGGCGCAAATTCTTCCTGATCGCCGACGACTGGGGCGCCGGGATCGCCTCCCATTACGCCGCGCGCCTTAGCGACCGGCTTCTGGGACTGATCGAGCTCGATGCCATTGCCTTCGACGGGTACCCCGTCAATGAGATCCAGGCCATCGGCCGCGCAGCAATGCTCCCCAATGACGAGGAGGGCGACCGGCAGTTCGCGGCGGCCTTCGGGGCCTTCGACCAAGCCCTGGTGCAGATCCTCAAAACCATGGTCCACAACAAGCAGGTCTACAACCAGTACAAGCTGCGCCTGCTGACCTTCCCGTACGTGGATGTGGACTATGCCCGCAACCGGAACGGAGACGGTGTCACCGACGTCTTCCGTTCCGCCACCGCCCCCCTGAACTTCCACAACATCCGGGTCCTGTCCGACCGGGCGGCGGCCCTCAGCCCGGCCCAGCTACTTCCCTACGATCCGGACCGTCAGCCGCTGGGGGTCGATTATTCCGCCATCCACTGCCCCTGCCTGATCGCCTGGGGAGAGAACGACACCATGATGCCGGCGGCCCAGATTCACCGCTACGCCAACGTGCTCGGCACCGATAATGTGCAGACCGCCCTCATCCCGAACGCGGGGCACTTTGCCCATACCGACCAGCCCCGACGGGTGGCGGAGACCATGATCGATTTCATGCGACGCGTCGTGGGCCGGAAAAACATGGGTGACATCTATCTCGGCAATGAGGGCATCTGGAAGGGGGACGAAAGGGCCATGATCAATGAGCTGCGGACCCTCGACGGGATAGAAGTCTAACGACGACAGGAAAGGAGGGCAGGGCCCCTTGGAGCCTGGAGGCCTTGCCCCCGCCGCTCGGCCTTGGCCTTGGCCTTGGCCGTACGAGGACTATTCCATGCGCGGCGTCGAGGAGCCTTTTTCTTAAACTTAGGAGGAAAACTTGCCGGAATTGGCCCTCAATTCGTTTCTCTTTTTGGCCGGGGTTGGAGCGCTGTTGGTCATCTTCCTCCCCTTCTCCCCCATGACGGTGGATTTTGTCCTCGTGCCCCGTAACCAGGTGGTCCGGATCTATCGCTACCGTCACTTCTTCTGGGCCATTGGGCTCCTTGCCTTGGGGACCTTGCTGCTTCGGGGGCTAGCGGGCGCAATCGGCCCCTTCGCAGAGGGGGCGGCCGCCCTGCCATTCCCGGCGGGCTCCACCGACCCCTTCTGGCTCTGGCTCACCCTAGGCTCGGGGGCTTTCCTTGCCTTCCTGTTCTGGAGCGGCTACGTCCCCTACGTAATGACACCACCGGAAGGACAACAAATCCTGTCGGCGGAGGAGGGCGACGAGCTCCTTGACCCGGATACCCATGTATTGGGGCTTTTCCACAATGAGGAGACCCGAGCCTATCCCCGGAGTTTGCTGGCGCGGCCCCATTACCTGCATGACGAATTGGGCGGCCACCCGGTCACCGTTTCCTATTGCATCCTGTGCAATAGCGGCATCGCCTTCGAGGCAGAGCTGGACGGTCGCCCCCTGAACCTCCGGGCCCTGACCGCCACCAACAACAACATCATTTTCTTCGAACCGGAACGGGGAAACTTCATCCAGCAGCTGGATGGCCGGATTTTTGCGGGCCCCGACGAGGGCAGAGAGCTTCAGGCCCTCCCCCTCCTGCTGACCACTTGGGCGGAATGGAAGGCCTTGCACCCGGAGACCCGGGTCCGTTTCGCCCCGCCACGCACCCTGCGCGACCGAATGGTCAACTGGATGCTGCAAAAGCTCATCCCGCTGGAAAAGCTGACCCGTCGCCGGAGCCCGTGGCACCGGCTTGAGGCTCCGGTCGATGACCGGCTGCCGGCCATGTCCTTCGTTTTGGGTGTGGAGCAGGGCGGGGAACGTCGCGCCTATCCCGTGGACATTGCCAAGAAAAAAGGCGTCATACAGGACACCCTCGGCGGGGAGCCCTTAGTGGTTCTATACGACGCCGCCTCAGACGTGGGGTCCGTGTTCTCCCGGCGACTGGATGCGCAAACCTTGAGGTTTGAGCCCTACCGCCTTGAGCAGGAAGGGATCGTAGCCAGGGACCTGGAAACGGGAAGCCTGTGGGACATCCATGGCAGGGCCAGGGAGGGAGGCCTGGCGGGCAGGAACCTCACCGAGCTCCCCCATTTCAACAAGCTCTTCTGGTTTGCCTGGGCCCATTTCAAACCCGACACCAAAGTCTTTGCCGAGACCCAGCCCGCCGAACAGAGGAAAGCCGCCTAGAAAACTGACACCTACAGGGTTCGGCCCGGGTGGTCTCCGACCCGGAATAATGGACTATCAGGCAACAATCGGATCCACCCAAGCCCATCGGTAGCTTTTGAATTTGATCCTGCCGTTAAATGGGGAAGTAATCTGTGTCTACGAAAAACCAGGAAAATACCCAGCCCGTGGAGGGCTTTTCCAATCTGAACGCCCTGTTCATCAATACCTCCCTCCAAAAGGAGTCCGCCAGGAGCCACACCCGGCTTTTGCTCAACGCTTCCAGCGACATCATGAAGAAAAATGGGGTCCAGGTTAGTCACCTGCATCTGCTCGACCATCAGGTCCCGCCGGGTATCTACCCGGATATGACCAAGCATGGCTGGGACCGGGATGACTGGCCCGCCATCTGGGAGAAGATACAGGACGCCGACATTCTGGTGATCGGAACGCCAATCTGGCTCGGCGAGGAAAGCTCCGTCTGCCGCGTATTAATTGAGCGGCTCTACGGCATGTCCGGCCAGCTAAACGCCCGGGGTCAGTCGGTGTACTACAACAAGGTAGGAGGCACCATAGTCACCGGCAATGAGGACGGCATCAAGCACATTGCCATGACCGTTGGCTACGCCCTTTCGCACTTGGGATATACCATCCCGCCGCAGGCCGATTGTGGCTGGATTGGCGAGGCAGGCCCCGGCCCCTCCTACGGGGATGTTCTAGAGGATGGCTCACAAGCCGGCCTCGATAACGACTTTACCCAACGAAACACCACCATCATGACCTGGAACCTGATGCACATGGCCCGGATCCTTAAGGACGCCGGAGGCATCCCCAACCAGGGGAACGACCGCGAGGCATGGCAGGCCGGATGCCGCTTTGATTACGCCAACCCCGAGTATCGGAGATAGACCCCTGCAGAGCTCTATCTCCTGGCCTCTATGTCCCTGGACGAGCGCCAGCTAGATCAGGATGCCCGAGCCCTTGCGCTTTTTTTCTTCCTCCGACTCGCCCGCCCCCTCGGGCTCGGGGATATTGCGTCCCCTCTGAACCGCGGGGCGGTTTCCCACGGCGGTCAGCCAGCGCTGGAGATGGGGCAGGCCGTCCACCGAAACCCCGGACCACTCGTGGGCGTGCACCCAGGCCCAGTGGGCGATGTCGGCGATGGAGTAGTCCCCCGCCACGAATTCATGCTCGGTGAGCTGGCGGTCCAGCACCTCGTACAGGCGCCGGGTTTCTTTCTGGTAACGCTGGATGGCGTAGTCGATGGTCTCCGGGGCATAGCGGTAGAAGACATTCGCTTGGCCCTGCATGGGACCCACCCCACCCATTTGGAACATCAGCCACTGCATAACCCGGGAGCGGCCTTTGGTATCCTTCGGCAGGAGCTGGCCTGTCTTTTCGGCCAAGTAAACCAGCACGGCTCCGGATTCGAAGACAGGGAAGTCCTCATTGTCCCGGTCCACAATGGCCGGAATTCGGCCATTGGGATTGATTGCTAGATACCACTCGGCTTTCTGCTCCCCCGCCTTCAAATCAATGGGTCGGACCGTATACTCCAGCCCCATTTCCTCCAGGGCGATGGAGGCCTTCCACCCGTTGGGCGTGGCGGCGGTATAAAGCTCAATCATGGATATCCCCTCTCTCGGTTGTGGAGGACCGGATCAGCAGAGCAAGAACCAGCCTCCGCCTTGGGCATCTCCTGAGGATAAGGCGGCAACTTCAGTCTTAGCTGCACCGGGCCCTATTCCCGTTCTTTGCTACCAATAGCATACGTCCGGAGACCGCGAGCGGATTCGACCAGCCAGGAGAGCCGGGGGGAAAGACACACCGTTTCTGTTAAATAAGGTCTTTTTGAGCCTAATCCGGGACTCAAGAAGACAATTTTAGAATCATCGTGGCGCTTGTTCAGCACCCATCTCCTCGACGTTCAAGGGCACGAGGACAGGGCAGCCAATGAAACCCCCTCCTCTCCGCCAATCCCTTGCGACAAAGCCCGGATGATTCTCCTTCCACCCAAACCGCCCCTTCAATCCCAGTCGTGCAGGTGGTAGTGACGGTGCTCCAGGGCGCCGTGCCGATGCCGGTGGGTGTGCATGAGGTTGGCGGCATACAGGGTTTCCGTGTCCGCCAGGGTTTCCGCCGTGGGCTGGTCGCTTATCAGCCGATGATCCTCCCCGAGCACCAGGGCCCGTCCGCCCAGCTCGGCGGCCAGCGACAGATTGTGGGTGCTGGTCACCACCGTAGCCGGAAGCTCCTCCAGGAGGTCCACCAGCCAGCCGGTACTGCGGGGATCCAGGCTGCTGGTGGGCTCGTCCATGAGCAGCACCTCCGGCTCCAGCACCAGGAGGGCGGCGAGACAGGTACGCTGCTTTTCCCCCTGGCTTAGCGCCAGGGGGGAGGCGGACAGCCGCCGGCTGAGGTCCAGCCGGTGGGCCCAGCTCCGCACCCGCTCCTCCACGCCCTCCACCCCGGCCCGCCGCAGCCCGAAGGCGATCTCGTCGTGCACGGTCGGGTTGAACAGCATGGCCTCCGGATTCTGGAACAGGAGCACCACCCGGCGCCGGAAATCGCGGGCCCAGGCCTTGTTCCGGAGGCGCCGGCCGCTTACGGCCTCCCCGCGAAAGCGAAACGTGCCCGCCTGAGGCATCTCCAGGGCGTCGAGGATCCGGAGCAGGGTGCTTTTCCCGGAACCGTTGGCACCCAGGAGAACGACCTTCTCCCCCGCCTCCAGGCGCATGGAAACGTCGCTCAGGGCCGTTTCTCCGCCCGGGTAGCGGAAGCTCACTCCGTCGAGCTCAATCATCGAAGACTCCCCGGGAGCGCATGGCCCGAACCACTTCCGCGGACCGCTCCACGGCCAGGTCCAGGAGATGACCGGCCAGCGTGGCCGCGAACCGGTAGCGGTCCGCCAGGGTCATGGGGCCCACGCCGCGGCTCCGGAAGGCCTGCCTGAACTCCCCCACCAGCCGCCGGAAGGCCAGGGCCTGACCGGCCGACAGGGTTACCAGGACCATAAGCGACCGGGAAAAGGCGAGCGCGCGCGCCAGGTTGACGCGCTCCACCAGCCAGAAGCCTAGGAAGACGAGCAGGAGCACGCGCAGGTTGATCCGCAGCAGGTACTCCGCCGGGAAGTGGCCCTGCCACCAGGCCACCGCCGCGTAGCTGAGGGAAACCGTCAGGTTGAAGAGCAGGATCGCCCGGACGCTCCGCCCGAGCAGCCGGGGCGCCGCCCGTCCGGAGAGGGCCAGGGCGGCCAGGATGCAGACGCCCAGGGCGGGAATGCTGTGCAGGAAGGTGAGCGCCACCACCGCCGCAAGATACCCCGCCAGCAGGAAGCGGTCCCTCATTCCCGGAGCTCCAGCCAGCCGCGCCGGCGGGCGTAGCGCCAGACGAGAACCGTCAGAACCCCTTCCCCCACGCCCACCAGCGCCGCCGGAAAACCCACGGCGGGCAGGGTCACGACCAGCCCGAAGGGGAAGAACAGGGGCTCGCCGTCCGGAGTGTGCGCCAACCGCGGCTGCAGCCCGAGCACCACCGCCAGGACGCCGCCGGAAGCCACCACGCCGGTCCACCCTGCGACACCCACCGCCAGCTCCTCCCGGAGGCTCCGCAGCATCCGATACGTCCCCACGGCCGCCGCCGGACCCGCCAGCCCCATGGCCAGGGCGTTGACCGGCAGGGAGGTGATGCCGCCCGCGCCCAGCAGAAGGGCCTGAAGCAGCAGCACCAGGCTCATGGAGATGAAGGCCTGCCAGACGCCGAAGAGCAAGGCGAGCAAAGCGATACCGGATGCATGGACGGAGGTTCCTCCGGGAATCGGGATCATGACGGTAGTAAGGACGAAGGCCAGGGCCGTCATCACGGCCAATCTCGGAATGACTTCCTCCGCCAGGCCGGTCCGGGCCCGCCGGGCGGCGAGCATCCAGAGGCCGCCGCAGACGGCGTAGGCGGGCAGATAGCACTGCGGCGCGATGAACCCGTCAGGAATGTGCAAACCGCCTCCTCAAGCATCCGTTCCGCCTGCGACTCGCTGAACCCTCCGCGATCCGGATCCGGCCGCCGAATCTGGTGCTCCGTCGCGAAAACGCGCGGCGAAACAAGGAGCGCTAGAACAGGGCGGAGAACGTCACGATGACCCGGTACTTCTCGCTGCCTTCTCCGCCCTGCTGGCGTTCCTCCTCATTGAGCGCCGTCCACACGGGCACCTTGAGGCCGGCACCGATGCTGAGTGCATCCGCGTACGCCCGCACGCCCGGCAGGGCATAGAGCATATCGCCACCGGTGGCCGCCTCCGGTTCGCCATCCACCTCGTCCCGCCCCAGGCGCAGGAACTGGGCCTCCAGGTTGGCGTCGAGCCGGAATCGGCGTTCCGGAAACGAGAGCAAACGATAGGAAAACGCGCTGTTCACCCGCAGCTCACTCCCGAACTGGACGCGCTGGCCATCGGCGTAGGTATGCGGGCGGAAATGGATATAGGAGGTTTCCGCGACCCAGGTCAGCCGGAGCCCCAGGGCCTTGGTGGCCGTGGCGCCCACCGTGAGCGACGGCTCGCCGAAGCTCAGGGACATGCCCGGATCGATGTTTCCGGAGGCGTCCCGGGTATTGGGATCCCCGGTGGGCAGGGTGCCTCCGCCGTAGACGGTGAAATGCCAGTCCTCCAGGTCAGCCAGGGACTCCCTTTCCGGCACCAGCCTGAAGCCCTCGTCGTACTTGAATCCGAGCACCGCCATAAGCGATATGTCGGCGAAGCCGGCGGTATTGTAGCTGTTGTCCTCCACCACCTTGTCATGCTTGGGCAAAAAGACGTACCCGGACAGGTAGGGAGTGAAGCCATAGCCGAGGCCGAACAGCCAGAACTCGGCATATTCCAGCTCGTCGTCCCGCGCGGCGGTCTTGCGCTCATACTCGGCGCGGTCCAGCTTCATGTAGGCGAGCGCGCTCCCTTCGGGAAGCGTCTGCGAGCTGGACGTCTCGATGGGCGCCCCCGGGCCTTCCAGCCCAATGGCACCGAGACTGGCGACCCCGTGATGGGCGCCGGCGAGCGCCGGCCACAAGGCCGCCCCTGCGGCCAGTATCCGGTGCGGGATCACGTTTTCCCCTTTCGGTTTTGGAACAGGGTGAAACCTCCGAACAGGGCGAGGATGAGCCCCACGGCAAAGACCATCCGTGACCAGCGCGTGCCGGTTCCGGAACCTTCCGCCGGCTCCCGGGCGGACGCGCCGCCGGCCTCGACGGTCAGGACCTGGCCGTGACCGCTTGCTGACTGCGCCTTGATTCGCCAGGGCCCCTTCCCTTCCGGAACGAATACGATGCGCCCCCGGGCGTCGGTCCGACCCCGCTGGAAGGGGGCTTCCGCCCCCGCGCGACGGACCGTGTATCGCTCATGGCGAAAGGGGTGGTCGTCGGCATAGCGCAGCTGCACCACCACGGCTTCCTGGTGGAGCACGCGGTGGTGGACCTCGTGGCCGCCGGCGAGCTGCGGGAGGCAAAGACCTCCACAGAGCATGGTCGCGGTAGCCACCCGTCTCATTCCCCTGCTCCGGCAGTGAAGGTGAGGACGGTCCGGTACTCCGTTCGCTCCGCCTCGGGACCGTCAAAGGGCACCGCGTGGGCCGCGCCGAACCGCTGCGCTCCGGCCTGGCGCAGGCGCACGTTGATGGCGCCGTTCTTCCGGGTCACGCCCACCACGCGGCCGTCATTGGTGACTTCGGCCCCGCCCAGCGGCTCGCCCCGGAAGTACAGGCGCAGGGTCCACTTCTCCCCCACCGACAGCGTTCGCGGATCGGTTTCCGGAACCAGCTCGAGGCCCTCGCTGATGGGTCCGTCGGGCAGCCGCCCTGCGGTGGAGAGGCGTTTCAGGGATTCCACGGAGCGCCAGGCCTCCAGGGGCTCCCCGGCCTCGGTGGCGGGGATGTTGCGCAGCCCGCTGGCGGTCTGGGTCCAGAACCCGGATCCGGTCCGGACCAGCAGGGCGGCACAGTTCCCGGGCACGCGCACCGGCCATTCCGCTTCGAAATCCACGGAGCGGGCTCCCTCGGCAGGCTTCCAGCATCGGACCGCTTTGACCAGGGAGGGCTCGTAGGTCACGCGCTTGTCGCCCTGGTGGCCGCCGTCTCGGTGCCCCCTCTGGAGCGCCAGGTCCCCGTCCACGGGCTCGAGCCACAGCTCGTGCCCGGAGGCCGGAGCGGCCTGCGCCATAAGCAGCGCCAGCAAACCCTGCCGGGCGATTCGCGCGCTTCCCCGTTTCAATGCCTTCCTCCTGACCTTATCCGGACCGGTCGCTCCCCTTCCGGGCTCACTGAGCCCCGGATGCCGACGGCCATGGGGCGGAGCGATCCAGGCAAGAACCGGGCCAAGCGGCGTCTACCCGATCGACCGAATTTCCCGGCGCGGGATGGGCACGGAACCGGCACCCCATCAGCCAGTATTCCTAAAAACCGGAAGGCAGCTTTCCGGTCGCCGAGCGCCCAACGGTGGAGGGGGAAGGAAGCCCTTCCACCCGTCCAGGGGCAGGGTGGCTCAAAAGCGGTAGCGATTTCATCGCGGGACAGGCGCGGGCCTGGCTCGCTGTCCCGAGCCGGGCCCGCGCGGCCGGCGGTCACACCGCGCCCTCCAGGGGCAGGCTCAGGGAGAGCTCCGCGCCGCCCTCGGGCCGGTTGGCGGCCTGCAGGGTGCCGCCGTGCTCGCTGACGATGCCGTAGGCGATGTAAAGGCCCAGGCCGGTTCCCTGGCCGGGCGGCTTGGTGGTGAAGAAGGGCTCGAAGAGCTCGGGGATCCGGTCCGGTTCAAGGCCGGGGCCGTCGTCCCGGATGGAGGCGCGCACCTCCCCGCCGGTGCGGGCGGCAACCACGGTGACACCGCCCGAGCCCCGGTGCTCGGATACCGCGTCCACGGCGTTCTGGATTAGGTTCACGAAAACCTGGTGCATCTGGCCGGAATAACCGCGGACCGGCAGCTCTTCGGCCAGGTCGAGATCCACGGACACGATACTGCCCGCGCCCTTCTGAACCCATTGCGAGGCGGTGCGGATCACCGGGCTCAGGTTGAAGGTCTCCGGACTGCCCCGCCGGCCCCCGGAATATCCCTTGAGCTCCCCCACCAGGTCGCCGACGCGCTGGGCGCCTTCGAGGGTGCCCTCCAGTACCGGATCCAGGTCCTCCAGCAGCTCGCCGATACGAAGCTCCTCGCGGAGCCGCAGCCGCTCCTCCTCGTCAGCCCCCTCCTCGAGGGTCCGGATATAGCGCTCCAGACGCCCGGCGTAGCGGCGCAGCACGTGGACATTGCCGTAGAGGAAGGAGATGGGGTTGTTCAGCTCGTGGGCCACGCCCGCGATAAGGCGCCCCAGGGAGGCCATCTTCTCCGACTGGACCAGCTGGTGCTGGGTCTCCTGTAGCTCCCGGTGGGCCTGGTCCAGCTCCGTGTAGGCGCGCCGCAGCTCGCCGACATTGCGCGCCGTGAGCACCATGCCCACCAGGCGGCCCCGGTGGTCGTAGCGACTGGTGCAGTTCATGGCCACCGGCTGCCAGTGCCCGGCGGCGTCCACCAGCCGCACCTCGCAGTCGGTCACCGAGTCATTGCGGATGACCTGCGGGAAGGTGCGCAGGCGCTCCTGGTCCGGTTCGGCGAACAGCCGGTGGAACTCCGTGTCCTGGAGGAACGTGGCCGCGCGGCCCACCAGCTCCTCCAAGGCCGGGTTGACCCGCTTGATGCGGCCGGCCACGTCGCAGACGATCAGGAGGTCCGACATGGAGCCCAGGACGCTCTCGATAAAGCGCTGGGCCTCCTCCAGGGCGGAATTCTTCTCCTCGAGCGCCACCTGCTGCTGGACGAGCTCCTCGTAGGTCTCGTCCATCTTCCGCACCACCTCCACCCAGGCCTGCTCGCCTTCCGCGGAAAGTCCGGGATCCTGGTTTTCCGAGGCGGTTGGCTCCTTGCGGCGCGCCATTGGGGTCAGGCCTCCGCTGCAGCGGCTCCCGGCCCGTAGCGCAGGCTCCGATGACGGGCCAGATACAGTGGGGTCCGGGAGTGGGGGACCTTATGCACGAAGTTGTACCGGGCCACGTGGTAGCTGGGATCGAAGCCGAAAAAGTTGAGCCGCATGCGCTCCAGCTCCTCGGCCCGGTATTCGTCGATGGGCTTGTCGGCCTCGTCGGCGGCCCGGCGCTGCCGCTTGGCGGCAAGCTCCTGGTCAAGCGCCGGATCGGCGGCCCGGGCCACGGCCCAGTCCTCCACCGCCCGGCCGGCCTGCTCGGGCGTCGTTCCGAGCACGCCGTCGATCAGGCCGATCTCGGCGGCCTCGGCGGCCAGCAGGGGAAGCCGGCGCTGCATGATGGCGCGGCCCTGCTCCTGCCCCACCCTGCGGGGGAGCAGATAGGTCCAGTACTCCGATCCGTAGAGGTTACCCATGTTCTTGTAGTGGGGATTCAGGACCACCCCGTCGCGGGCGAAGACCCGGTCTGCCGCCAGGGCCATGAACACCCCGCCGGCGCCGGCGTTGCCGCGCATCACCGAAACGGTCAGGCGGTCCTCGGTGGTCAGGACGGCCCGCACCAGGTCGTTCATGGCCTGGATGTTGCGCCAGGACTCCTCGCCCGGACTCGGTGCCGCCTCGATGCGGTTGAGGTCGAGGCCGTTGGACCAGAAGTCCGGCCCGCCCGTCAGCACCAGGACCCGGGTGGGCCGCTCCAGGGCCTCGCGGTAGGCCGCGAGGAGGCGCTCGCATTCGGGCGTGCCCATGGCACCGTTGTAGAAGGGGAAGTCGAGAAAGCCCACGCCGTCCCGCTCCCTGTATATCAAATCCCGGAACGTGCGCCCGGAGCCTTTCTCCAGCGGCACGGGGACCTCCGGAAGTGCCCGCGCCGCCTCGCCGAGCACCTCCACCGCCGGCCGCTTGAAGGCGGGGCCGGCCTCCTCGTCCTCGGCCCGCAGGTGCCCGATCCAGACCGCCCCGTCCACGGTTGCCCGGCAGACTGCCCCGTGCCGCCGGGCGAGCAGCGTCCCCGGCTCACCCCGCAGTCGGTCCTCCGGATGGGCATCGAACAGCCGCACCGGGCGGCCGGCCAGCTCGTCGCGGACGCCGGGCTGGCCGTCGGCGGCCCGGATCCTGCGCAGGATGGCCCGCGTGTCCTCCCGGCTCCAGTCGATGCGGCGGTCCGCCTGCCGCATTAGGGGCCGCCAGCCCCCTTGGTGGTCCAGCGGCAGCGCGCTCGCCGGCAGGGGCCGATAATCGCCGGCCGCCAACCGCTCCAAGGCGCGGAGCACCGCCGCCACGGCCGCCTCCGTCACCTCGTTGCGGTACAGGCTGCTCTTTCGGGCGTCCCGCATGGGGAGCTCCTCCCAGGCCCAGACGGGGCCCGCGTCCATCTCCGCCTCCGCCTGAAGCACGGTCACCCCCCAGCGCTCGATGCCCTCCTGGACCGCCCAATCCAGCGCGGAAGGCCCCCGATCCCCGGGAATGCCCGGGTGAACCACCAGGCATGGTCGCTGCCGCCAGATCTCCGCGGGAATGGCCCGCTTCAGAATGGGAGCGAGGACCACGTCGGGCTCGAAGGCGGCCACCGCCTCCCGGGTCACCGCGTCGTTAACGTCCAGCTCCAGGGACAGCTCGTGGCCGCGCCGCTCCAGCTCGGCGAACAGCCGCTGGGTGAGGCTGTTGAAGGCATGGGTGAGGAACAGGATGCGCATTCCCGGCTCCTTAGCAGATGCGGGGCAGCTGTTCGCCGTGCAGCCAGTCCACCAGGCGGGTGCCGCCGAAGGCGGTCTCCATCTCCACCAGGGGGCGATCGGAATCGGCCACCTCGCCGATGATTGCGGACGCACGGCCCAGGGGATGGGCCCGCATGGTTTCCAGGAGGACTTCCGCCGATTCGGGCGGGCAGACGGCCACGAGCTTGCCCTCGTTGGCCGCGTTCAGGGGATCGAGCCCCAGAAACTCGCAGGCGGCGTGCACCTCCTCCCGTACGGGCAGCTCCGCCTCGCGGACGCGCACGCCCACTTCCGACTGGTGGGCGAGCTCGTTCAGCGTGGCGGACAGCCCGCCGCGCGTGGGGTCGCGCAGGCAGCGGATTCCGGGCACGGCCTCCAGCATAGCGGCAACCAGCCCGTGCAGGGCGGCACTGTCCGATTGCAGGTCGGTTCCGAAGCCCAGGTCCTCGCGCACGGAGAGGATGGCCATGCCGTGATCGCCGAGGGTGCCGTTCACCAGGATGCGATCCCCGGGCCGGGCCCGGTTGCCGCCCACGGTCACGCCCTCGGGCACCACGCCGACGCCGGTGGTATTGATGTACACACCGTCCGCCTTGCCCTGCTCCACCACCTTGGTGTCCCCGGTAACGACGGGCACCCCAGCTTCCCGGGAGGCCGCGGCCATGGAATCGACGATGCGCTTGAGATCCGCCAGCGGGAAGCCCTCCTCCAGCACGAAGCCGGCGGAAAGGTAGAGGGGCCGGCCACCGCCCATGGCCACGTCGTTGAGGGTGCCGTGCACGGAAAGCGCACCGATGTCGCCGCCGGGGAAGAACAGCGGCGTGACCACATGGCTATCGGTGGCCATGACCATGCGCCCGGCCGGCGCGGTGAAGGCCGCGGCGTCGTTGCCGGCCGCCATCCATTCGTTGTCGAAGGCGGCCGCGAACAGCTCGTCGATGAGCCGGCTCATGGCGCGGCCCCCCCCACCGTGGGCCATCTCCACCCGGCCGCGCTTAAGATCCAGTTTTCCGCTCAAGGCGCCCTCCTCAGGCATCCACCGGCGCGACGGCCGGCTCCCGGGTTCGGCCGTAGGCGTAGTAGGCGGCACAGGCCCCCTCCGAGGACACCATGCAGGAGCCGATGGGGTTGTCCGGGGTGCAGGTGGTGCCGTAGAGGGTGCAGTCCGTGGGCTTGGCCACGCCGCGCAGGACCGAGGGACAGAGGCAGGCCTGGTTCTCGCGCGGCCGGCCCACCTCCACGGCGAAGCGGCGCTCCGCGTCGAAGGCGGCGTAGGCCTCCTTGATCCGCAGGCCGCTGTAGGGAACGGTGCCCAGTCCCCGCCACTCGAACTGCTTGCGCAGCTCGAAGACATCCGCCACCAGCGCCTGCGCCTTGCGGTTGCCCGCCCGGGTCACCGCCCGGGTGAACTCGTTCTCCACCTCCGCCCTCCCCGCATTCACCTGCCGCACCAGCATGCGGATGGCCTGGAGCACATCCAGCGGCTCGAAGCCACCGATCACCACCGGCTTCTCGTACTCCTCGGCGAAGAACTCGTAGGGCGCGCTGCCGATGACGGTGGAGACATGGGAGGGGCCGATGAAGCCGTCCAACGGCAGGGTGCCCAGCTCGCGCACCTCCGGCGACTCCAGGATGTGGGTGATTGCGGCGGGGGTCAGAACGTGGTTGCAGGCCACGCTGAAGTTCTCGATGCCCTCCGCGTGCGCTTGCTTGAGCACCACGGCCGTGGGCGGCGTGGTGGTCTCGAAGCCAATGGCGAAGAACACCACCTCGCGGTCCGGATTGTCGCGCGCGATCTGCAGGCTGTCGGCGGCCGAATAGATCATGCGCACGTCCGCCCCCGCCGCCCGGGCCTGAAGCAGGCTGGACTTCCGCGACCCCGGCACCCGCAGCAGGTCGCCATAGGTGCACAGGATCACCTCCGGGCGTCGGGCCAGGTCGATGGCGGCGTCCACCCGGCCCATGGGTAGGACGCACACTGGGCAGCCCGGACCGTGGACCATGTGCACGTTCTCCGGCAGCAGGTCCGGGACCCCGTAGCGGAATATGGCGTGGGTGTGCCCGCCGCAGAACTCCATGAAGTGGTAGCTCCGCTCCTCCTCCACCTCCTCGGCGATGGCACCCGCCAGCTGCCGGGCCCTCTGGCCGTCACGGAACTCGTCTACGTATTTCATGCCGCAAACCGCCTTTCAGGAACACAACCACGCCAGGCATCCGAGCCGGCGTTCGCCCATTTCTGTTACCCGCCTTGCAGCTGCTCCATCTCCGCGAACAGCGCCAGGGTCCGCTCCGCCTCCTCGGGGTCGATCCGCTGGAGCGCGTAGCCCACGTGCACGAGCACGTATTCGTCCACTTCCACACCGTCCACCAGGGCCAGGCTCACCTCCTTCCGAACCCCGGAGAAATCAACCAGCGCGGTTTCGTCCTCCCGCACCTCGGCAACCCTTCCCGGAACCGCCAGGCACATGACCTACTCCTTGTTCATGGTTCGCGCCGCCACCCAGGCCTGGCCCAGGCTCAGCCCGCCGTCGCCAGGCGGCAGCGCCTCCGCCGTGAATACCCGCAGGCCGGCCGCCGCCAGGCCGGACCGCACGTCCTCCTCCAGGATCCGATTCGCCCAGCAGCCGCCGCCCAGCAGCACCCGGTCCAGACCCTGCGCCGCGGCCGCCGAGGCCACCCAGTCCACAATTCCGGCGGCCAGGGTGGCATGGAACACGGCCGCCCCCCATCCGGAATCCCGGCAGTCCGCGAGGGCCTCCATCAGGGGAGCCGGGTCCAGCTGCCCCCCAGCGATCCGATAGCCGCCGGACATGGCGGGTACCGGTCCCCGCGATTGCGCGCGACCCTCCAGCTCCATGGCCGCCTGCCCCTCGAATCCCGTAATCTCCCGAAGCCCGAGGAGGGCCGCGGCGGCGTCGAAGAGCCGCCCCGCGCTGGAGGTCCAGGGGCAATTGAGGCCCCGGTCCATCAAGTCGGCGATCCGTTCCGCGCCCTCCCGGCGGAAGCGTGCGGGGATCTCCTCCCGCTGACCGAGCAGGTACAGCAGCCCGGCGGCCGTGCGCCACGGCTCGCGCGCCGCCCGGTCGCCGCCGGGAAGGGGAATGGGCCGGAGCCCGCCGAGGGCCCGGTAATCCGCACCGTCCACCCGCAGCAGCTCGCCGCCCCAGACCTCCCCGGCCGGTCCCAGCCCCACGCCGTCCAGGGCCACGCCCAGGACCGGTCCGGTTAGGCCGTGCTCGGCGGCAACGGCGGCGATGTGGGCGTGGTGGTGCTGCACCGCCACCAGGGGCACATCCCAACGGTCGGCGAGCTCCTGGGCGAACCGGGTGCTTGGGAAATCGGGATGGAGGTCGCAGGCCACCACCCGCGGGTCTACCTCCAGCACCCGCCGCAGGTGCGCCGCCGCACTCTCCATGACGCGGATGGTGGCCCCGTTAGCCAGGTCGCCCACGTGCTGGGAGGGGAAGGCCTCCCCGCCCCGCGTCAGGCAGACGGTGTTCTTCAGCCAGCCGCCCGTCGCCAGCACGCTCGGTCCTTCCTCGGGCAGGACCACCGGCGCTGGAACGTGGCCGCGCGAGCGCCGCAGGAACACCGGTGCGCCCCGGTCCCGGGGCCGGACCACGCTGTCGTCGCAGCCCACCAGGATGGGGCGGTCGTGCTCCAGGAAGGCGTCGGCGATGCCGGAAAGCCGGCGCTCCGCCTCGTGATTGTCCGTGACCAGCGGCTCTCCGCCCGGGTTGGCGCTAGTCATAACCAGCAGCAGGGGCTGGGGCGCCTCGAGCCACTCCCGCCCCGCCGGGCGTCCGGCGGCCTCGTGGAAGAGCAGGTAATGGATCGGCGCGTAGGGGAGCATGAAGCCGATGTGGACGAGGCCAGGCGCGATGCCCGGCAGGCGCCGCTCGCCCGCTTCCGTCTTAGGCAGTAGCACGATGGGCCGGGCCGGGCCTTCCAGCGCCGCCCGAGCCGCCTCGTCCAGCACCGCGACCCCGTCCAGGGAGGCCGTATTGGCCGCCATGAGGGCGAAGGGCTTGCCGCCGCGCTCCTTGCGCTCTCGGAGGCGCTCCACGGCCCGCTCATTACGGGCGTCCACGGCCAGGTGATAGCCGCCGAGGCCCTTGATTGCCACCACTGCGCCCGCTCCCAGCGCCCCCAGGGCGGCGGCGATGGCATCACCCCCCTCCGGCTCGTCCCCCGCCCGGCGGAAGACCAAGCGCGGCCCGCAGGCCGGGCAGGCGGTGGCCTGGGCATGGAAGCGGCGGTCGCCGGGATCCGCATACTCCGCCGCGCAGTCGGGACACATGGGGAATCCGGCGAGGGCGGTGGAGGGTCGGTCGTAGGGGACCGCGCCGGTGATGGTATAGCGCGGACCGCAGTGGGTGCAGTTCAGGAAGGCGTAGCGGTTGCGGCGGCCGGCGGGATCGAACAGCTCCTCCAGGCAGGCGGCGCAGACCGGGGCGTCGGGTACGATGCCCGTGCGCGCCGGCCCCTCGCCGCTGGAAACGATGGTGAAATCCGCCGGAGGCCGCTCCTCCCCGACCGGCACGGACCGGACCGCGTCGATGCGGGCCAGGGGCGGCGCCTCTGCCCGGAGGCGGCGGCGGAAGCGCTCCCGTCCGGCCTGCGGGCCCCAGAGCGCGATCCCCACCCCCTCGGCGTCGTTCCAGACCCGGCCGCGCAGACCCTCCTCGCGCGCCAGGTGCCACACGAAGGGGCGGAACCCCACACCCTGCACCAGGCCGTCCACCCGCAGCCCTTCCCACGCCGGGGTGACGGCGCGGGAGGTGGCGGACGGCGAATGCTCGGAGGGGATCATGGAGGCGCTCCTAGTGGACCGTGCAGACCATGCACGGGTCGAAAGAGCGGACCACGTGCTGAACCGCCACCGGCGTCCGCTCGTCGGCCCCCACCGGGGCTCCTTCCAGGGCCGCTTCCAGGGGCCCCGGCACGCCGTCCCGGTCACGCGGCGAGAAGTTCCAGGTGGTGGGGGCCACGATCTGGTAGTTCAGGATCCGGCCGTTGTGCACCCGGATCCAGTGGCCCAGGCTGCCGCGGGCGGCCTCCACCAGGCCCGCCCCTTCACCCTCCTGGAGCGCGCCGGGCTCCCGGTAGAAAGGCTCACCGGGCTCGATGGCCCGGGCCCACGCCTCCATGGCCGGCACCACCCGGGCCAGCTCCAGCAGCCGGGCCACCACGCGGTTGCGGACATTCCCGCCGGTTTCCGCCACCAGTTCCCGGATCAGGGGATGCCCGGCCACCACCTGCCGGGCCAGCGCCCCCACCTCCACGGGTCGGCCCGCCAGCCGCGGCGCCTTGCACCAGCTGTAGGCCTCCTCCCGCTCCGCGTCGGGGAGGGTCACGCCCTCGTAGGGATGCACGGGCTCCCGGGCGCCGCTCATCCAGCTGGAATACAGGTCTTCGCGGATGGCGTCGGCATCGAGCGGCATGAGGTCGCCGCCCGCGAATACCCCGCCGGGGAACAGCCGCTCGCCCTGGAACGGGTAGCTGCCGTAGCTCATGAAGCGGTCATGGGAACGGCCCAGCTCCGCCAGCCCCACGTCCTCCGCCACCCGCAGGAAGCGCGCCAGATCGCTGCCCTCCGGTCCCCGCTCGGCGGCCCAGGCCGCCAGATCGCTTCCTCCGGCGAGGGCGGCCACGGTCTCCAGCCGGTCGCCGAAGGTATGCTCCTCCAGATAGCGGCGGAACTGGCCCAGGAGGGAAAGCACCCGGAGCTTCTCCGCCCCGGTTACGCCCTTGGCCGCCCCTCCGGCCTGCACCGTGTGGGTATGAGGCCACTTCCCGGCCAGCACGCCCATGAGGTTCATGAAGGCCGCCCGGGCCGCCACCGCGTCGGTGGCCGCGGCCCCCTGCTCCGCCCGGAAGCGGCGAACCACGTCGGGGTGCCAGGCGCGGCCCTCGTACGCGGCCCGGGCGAAATCGGGCATAAAGAACAGGTAGAAGTGGGTGAAGTGATCCGCCAGGTTCTCGGCGGCCAGCACCAGGTTGGTGAGCCGTTCGCCGTTGGGCGGCGCCTCGGCGCCCAGGGCGTCGCGCACGGCGTGCGCGGCGGCCACGGACTGGGAGACGGAACAGATGCCGCAGATGCGCGGCGCGTAGACCAGGGCGTCCCCGGGATCCTTGCCGTGAAGGATCTGCTCGAATCCGCGATACATGGGCGAATTCACCCACGCCGAGGAGACCTGTCCGGCTTCCGCCTCGATACGGACCTCCAGATCCCCTTCCACGCGGTTGAACGGACCCACGACGAGGCGGCTCATGGTCGCTGCTCCCTGCTGGTGAACGCGGCCCTGCGGCGGCCGCGGCTATTCCCCGTCATGCTCCTTGGCCGGGGAGTTGACGATGTGGTCCGCCACGGCGTTCTCCCGGACCCGCCTGGGAGTGGCCGACTTGGCCAGCGAGGCCAGGGCCACGAACCAGGCCTTGGGCATGTCGGTAGGCAGTCCGATGGGGATGCCCGCCACCTTGGGCGTTTCCAGGAAGTGGTGGCCAGGCTCCTCGAACTCCGGGGCAGTGCAGTTGACGCAGGGGTAGCCGCCGTCGGTGCAGCTGCCGGTTCCGTTCCAGGGCCGGATGTTGCAGTCGGCGCGCGCCTGCGTGCCCAGGCACCCCATGTGCTCCATCATGCAGCCGAGGTCCGAGGGCACCTCCGCCGAGGCCTTGTACTCGTAATACTCGTTGCGAGCGCAGCCGTGGTGGACCAGGTGGTCCGTGTACAGGGCGGGCCGCGCCAGGTCGTCCAGCAGCGGATCGCCCATGCCGTCCAGGGCGAGGGTCATGAGGGTCTCCAGCACCCATCCGGGATGGGTCGGGCATCCGGCCACGTTAATCACCGGCAGGCCCGCCCCGGAGCGATAGGCGTCCCCCAGCAGGCCGCCGCTCTGCTCGCCCTCGTATTGCAGGCCGCAGGCCTCGGTGGGATTGGGGCCGGCAGAGGTGACCCCGCCGAAGGCGGCGCAGGTACCGATGGCCAGGGTGTAGCGCGCCACCGCCGCCAGCCGCTCCACCCACCGCACCATGGGCGTGTCCGTGCCGGCGAGCACGTGGAACCGCCCGGTGCCGTTGGGACCGCGCAGCAGGGAGCCCTCCACGCATAGGGCGTCGAGCCGCGTTTCGCCGGCGCACACCGCCTCCAGCATGGCGGTGACCTCCTCGCCGGTGGCCTCGGAGAAGGAGGGATGCCAGAGGAAACGGATGCCGGCGCTGTCCAGGGTGGTGAACAGGTCCGGGGCCTCCGCGCACAATAGCGACATGGTGCAGCCGCCGCAGCCTCCAGACTGCAGCCACAGCACGGTGAATCCGTCTTCCCGCTCGCTCGCCGCCATGGGCTTCCCTCCGCTCATTCTCCGGTGGCCTTGGTGGGCTCCAGGCCGTGGCGCTCCAGTTTGCCCCGCAGCCCCACGCGGGAAAGTCCCAGCTCCTGCGCGGCACGGGTCTTGTTCCAGCGGTTGCGGATCAGGGTCTCGCGCAGCACCCGCGCCTCCAGGGCCTCCAGGCGATCCTGCAGGGTGCCGCCCTGCTCTGCCACGTCCTCGAGCTCCCGCGGGCGGGGCTCCTCCGAGAGATTGCGCAGGATCCGGGGACTAAGCAGGTCCGCGCCCAGCCACGGGTCCTCGGCCATAACCACCATGCGCTGGATCTCGTTCTGCAGCTCCCGGACATTGCCGGGCCAGCCATAGGACTGCATGCAGGCGACGGCCTCCTCGGTGAATCCCTCCACCGGCCTCTCCAGCGCCTCGCAAACCTCCTCCAGGATGTACCGGGCCAGGACCGGGATGTCCTCCGTGCGCTCCCGAAGCGCCGGTATGGGCACGGGCAGGGTGGCCAGCCGGAAGTACAGGTCCTCGCGAAAGCGGCCGGCGCGCACCTCCTCCTCAAGATCCTTGTTGGTGGCGGCGATGATCCGGCAGTCCACCCGGCGGCGCTCGGTGCTGCCCAGGGGCCGGATCTCGCCCTCCTGGAGCACCCGCAGCAGCTTGACCTGGAGGGCCGGGGTGATGTCGCCCACCTCGTCCAGCAGGATGGTGCCCCCGTCCGCCTGCTCGAAGAGGCCCATGCGGTTCTCGATGGCGCCCGTGAAGGCCCCCTTGCGGTGGCCGAAGAGCTCGCTTTCCAGGAGCTCGTCGGGGAGCGCGCCGCAGTTCTCCGCCAGGAAGGGCGCATCGGCCCGCGGGCTGTTGTAGTGGATGGCGCGGGCGAACAGCTCCTTCCCGGTACCGGATTCGCCCGTGAGCAGGACCGAGATGTTGTAGGGCGCCACCCGCACGATCTGGTCGCAGACGCTGTTGAGGCGGCTGTCCGGGCAGCGGATGATGCGGTCCAGGGCGTATTCCTGGCGCACCCGGGCGCGCTTGCCCTCCACCCGGCCCTGGACCTGGCCCGGTGTGAAGCGGAGCTCGCCGGTGAGCCGGTCGTTCTCGCGCTGGAGCTGGTAGAGCTGCGCCGCGCCGCGCACCGTGAGCAGGAGGCTGTCGGGATGCCAGGGCTTGGTGATGTACTGGTAGATCCCCGCCTCGTTGACCCCGGTGATGATGTCCTCGGAATCCGTGTAGGCGGAGATGATCATGCGGATGGTGCTCGGCCAGCGCTCGCGCACCTCCTTGAGCAGCTCCACCCCGGAAATATCCGGCATCCGCTGATCGCACAGGATGACCTGCACCGGCACGCTCTCCAGGATGCCCCGGGCGGTGGACGCATCCTCGGCGACGTGGACCGCGAACTCCTCCTCGAGCAGGCGCCGAATGGTCTCCAGGGCACGCCGCTCGTCGTCCACCACCAGGATGGGAAGCCGTTCGCTCATGGGAGCCCTTCCGACGGCGCCCCGCGCCTAGCCGTTTTCCGAAAGCGCGGCGCGGAGGCGCGCCGCCCGGAGCTCCAGGTCCCCGGCCAGATGCTCCAGGCGCCCCTTGCGCCGGCCCTCCAGCCACTCGTACCAGGCCGCGAAACCCTCGCCGGTGGTGGCCGAGACCTCCAGCACCTCGATATCCGGATTCACCTGGCGCGCGTAGGCGATGCACTGGTCCTTGTCGAAATCCAGGTGGGGCAGCAGATCGGTCTTGTTCAGAAGCATGAGGTCGGCGCGGTGGAACATGTCGGGGTATTTCACCGGCTTGTCCTCGCCCTCGGTGACGGAAAGCACCACCACCTTGGCGTCCTCGCCGAGGTCGAAGGAGGAGGGGCAGACCAGATTGCCCACGTTCTCGATGAACACCACCCCGTGCTCCGCGGGCTGCAGCCGCTCCAGGGCGTGGCCCACCATGTGGCCGTCCAGGTGGCAGCCCTTGCCCGTGTTGATCTGCACCGTGGCCGCCCCCGTGGCCCGCAGCCTTTCCGCGTCGTTGCGGGTCTGTTGGTCACCTTCCACGACGCTGATGGGATAGCGCTCCGCCAGATCGGTCACCGTGCGGGTCAGGAGGGTTGTCTTCCCGGACCCGGGACTGGATACCAGGTTGAGGGCCAGGATGCCGCGCTCCGACAGCCACTCGCGGTTCTCCGCGGCATAGCGGTCATTCTTTTCCAGGACGTCCTGCTCGATCTGCACCATGCGCGACTGGCTGAGGCCCGGGGCATGCGCGTGCGCCGGGCCGGCACCGTAATCCAGATCGCGCCCGGACGCGGCGCCTCCACCGTTGCCGCCGGGGTTCCGGAGTGCCCAGGGAATCTGCTGCCCTTCATGGACGTGGTTGTGGGCTTCACCTTCCACCCGGGCTTCGCCCTCGCCGCAGCCGCAAACATTACACATCAGTCCACCTCCAATTCCTTGATCTGCAGCGTATCCCCACCCGTTACCTGGGTCTGGTGGCTGCCGCACAGGGGGCAGGCATCGAGCAGCCCCCCTACCGTAACCGGTTGGGCGCAAACCAAACACCACGCCTCCCCGGCCACTTCGATAAGCTCCAGCCCCGCCCCCTCGGCGAGGGAGCCGCGGGTCACCACCTCGAAATTGAAGCGTAGTGCTTCGCTTTCCACGCAGGAAAGGGCGCCCACCTCCAGGCGGACGGTCCTTACCCGCGAGAACCGCTGGGCCTTGGCCTGCTCCTGCAGGATATCGAGGATGCTCTCGCAAAGGGCCATCTCATGCATGGTAAACCTCGACGCCATAGCCGATGCAGGGATCCAGGGCCCGCGCGAGGAGATCGACCTCCGCCGCCTCGTCCTCTCCGGGCACCGGTCTTCCCCGCATGCCCCGGGCCAACGCTCCTTCCGGATGGAAGTTCCACTCCGTGGGCGCTAGCACCTGATAGTCCCGGACGCTTTCGCCCTCCAGGGTCGCGCGGTGCACCAGCCGGCCCCGGGCGGCCTCCACCACGCCGACGCCGGCGCCCGAGGCGGTCCCGGTCGTCCGGGCCGCCCGATCCGGCTCCAGCCCGGCGGCCAGCGCCTCCATGCGGCCCGGAATCCCGGCCAGCTCCACCAGCCGGGCGGTGTGACGCGCCAGCACCCCGGCCCCCCAGTGGTGGATGGCGGAAGCCACCAGATGGTGGTCCCGGTTGCGGGTAAGCGGGCTGGTCTCCCGCGGGGCACCGTCCCATTCGGGCCGGGCCAGGAAGGCATCGCCGCCCGCGGCCATACGACCGGCCACCTCCGCCTCCCCGAAATCCGGAAGCGGGTCCAGCGGCGCGCTTCCCGACCCCGCGCGCCCTGTCCTCCGCAGCCAGGCCAGCATGGCCGGCCCCAGGGGGCCGCTTCGCCAGCGACTGGGCGCCTCGGCGGCCCCGATCTCCGGCAGGTCCAGGAACGCCTCCGGAGGCATGCCCAGCACCCGCTCTTCCAGCACCCGGGCCATCTCCGACCGCAAAGCGGCAAGCCCTCCCCGCTCCGGGGTCAGCGGGCCGCCACCCAACGTTTCGAAACCGCCTTCCGGATAGAGCAGATCCCGGGCTCGCTTCGGCCACTTATGGATCTCTTCCCGACCCGCCGCCCGTGGTTCCCGGTCCAGGCAACGCGCCCAGTCCGTAAGGATCGCGGTCAGGTGCTCCCGGGCCGTCTCCGCCAGCACGGTGATCCGGCGGGCGCTCTGGTGGGCGGCGCCGGGTAGGATACCGCGCGCCCCTTCCAGGGCCCCGAGGGCGGCCACCGTCTGGGCGGTACCGCAGACCGCGTACACCAGGGGCACCATGGCCGGAACCCCCTCCGCCATCCGTCCGCGGAACAGCTTACCGGCATGGACCGGCCGCGAGGAGCGTACCGACACCGCCCGGATACGCCCAGCGGCCACGGTCACCCTTACCGTCAGCCGGCCCTCGATTCCCGGGGACGCCGTCACGAAGCCCCCGCCCCTCCGCCCCGCAGGAAGCCGCGCCGGGACATGGTTCGCTTGGCGGCATCCTGCCCGGCCTCCGGGGCTTCCCTGTCCGCGTCGAGCACCTCCGATACCGCCGCTTCCGCCGTCGTCCGCGCCGCCTGCTGGTCGGCAAACTCCAGCACCGGAGAAAACAAGGAGCACATGGCGTAGGCGCCGAACCCCTCGTCCGCCGCCTCCACGAATTCGAAGGCGCCTGCCGGGAACCGGTACTCCGTCTTCCGGCCGGACCGGGAGCCCCCGGTCGGAACCGGCGGCAGGCGCACCAGGTTGAGGGCCCAGGGGGTCACCAGTGCGCCCAGCCAGGCCCCTTCCCACGGGCGGAAGCCCACGGCCTCCACGGCGAGCGCGCCGTTGGCCAGCGGAAAATCGGCCATACGGCCCCGGGCGACGGCGGCGTAATGGCGCTCCAGCTCGCTCACCCTTGGATCCATGCCCTCTACCCCAGCGGTAGGAATTTTTCCGGGCCGGCATCGCACACCGGACACCGCCACTCCGCAGGCAGGTCCTGGAAGGGCGTGCCGGGCGGTACCTGCCAGACCTCGTCCCCCTCGGCCGGATCATAGACGTACCAGCAGATATTACACTCCAGGGGGTCCTGCGGGCCGACGGCCCGACCCTCCAGATGGGAGAACCCGGTGCTCATTGCAGCTGCTCCAGCATCTCCCGCAGGCGCACGGCGCTCTCGTCGATGTCCTCCTGCGCCGCCTGGGCCACCTTGGGGACCCGGACCACCTCCAGGGTGTCCAGGATCAGCTGATCGGTGGAATTGAAATACTGCACCCGCCACAGGTTGCGCACGGCGGTGGCAGTGATCCGGCAGTTGCCGTAGCCCCGCGAGAGCATGGTCACCGGCCCGCGACCGATCCGCTCCAGGTCGGCCTGGTCGGCCTCGGTCATGGGCAGCAGGGTGAGATTGATCACGTGCGCCTCCTGCTCCGGCTCGAAGGCCGCCACGTGGTGCGCCAGCTCCACCCGCAGGGCGCGGGCGTTCACGGCCTCGGGCTCCGCGGGCTCCTCGTGCACGCCGGCCGCCGTCTCCAGCAGCATTGCCCGGGTGACCACCTCCGGGATGGCGCCCACCTCCACGCGGTCGGCCGCCACCGTTCCGTCGGGGTCCAGGCGGCGCAGGCGCCATATGCCGGCCATCACTGCCTCCTGGATCTGCCAGGTTTCCCCGCCGTCGATCCGGATGCTCACCTCCCCTTCCCCGAGCACGTCGTTCACCAGCTGCCGGCTGCGGTCGTCCAGGTCTTCCAGCTCTATGCCCGCGGACGCGCTGCCGACGGTGTGGAAGTCCGCCTCGGCCTGGATCCGCTGCAGGCGTGCCACCGCCTCCGGGAAGGTATGGACCGCGCCCTCCCAGTCGGTGAGGTCGGGGGGCATGTAGGTCGCCATGTCGTCGGGCATGACCGTGTATTCGGGCTCCGGGTCTTCCCCGGAATCGCCGCCCCCGTTGGGGACGATGGATATGTCTTCGAGCCGCATGGCCTGTTCCTCGCCTTGCCGTTCAATCCGCTTGGTAATTCAGGCGCAGGTCGGGGCTGTCCGGCTGCACCGCCAGGATCTCCGGAATCCGCCGGAGATAGACGTCCCAGTCCTGCATCCGGCTGATGGCGCCGAGGTAGCAGCCGTCCCGGAAAAAGGCCAGGGCCGGCCATACCGCGAAGCCGTAGCGGGCTTCCAGCTCCTTCTCCGATTCACGGGCCACCACGCCCGCACGCAGGTGCCCTCCGAGCTCCTTGAGAAGCTCCGGAAGCACCACGGCTACGTCATCGGCCTCCTTGTAGCGCCCCGGATCCCCCGTGAAAAACAGGACGCACTCGCCGCCGGCGCCCAGGAATTCGTCGGCCCCGTCGCGATCCAGCAGGGGCAGCCCCAGCTCCTCGGTGAGGCGCCGAATCAGTGGCGTGCTCATTGCGAATCCTCCGGATATTGATCGCGCAGGAAATCCGGAAGCGGTGGCTCCCGGTCCACGAGGTCGGGGAAGTAGGCATCCACGGACTCCCCGCGCAGGGCCGCCTCCAGCCCGTCCAGGGCTGCACCCACGCGGGCCGCCTCTTCCGCCGACAGCACCTGGCGCGCGGCGTCCAGGTGCACCAGTACCCAGGCCTCCGGCCCGGGGTCGTCTACCAGCAGGGTGCTCACCCAGCGCTCCTCCCCGCGCCCGGCCACCAGGGCCCGACCCGGCTGCTGCTCCTGGATCTGCATGGGCTGGCCAATACACATGGGCGCCCTTCCTCCTTTTCGGGGTGGAATTCCGCGGACCGGCTACTCGGCTGCACCGTTCGGCCCGCCGGTCAACGGCAGGAAGCGGGCATCGCCGAACCGGCAGGCCTCCTCCGGCCCCGGCCGCCCCTCCTCGTAGGCACTCCGGGCCAGGGCGGCCGCCGGCTTCCCGGCCTCCTCCTCCGGCTCGGCGGACCGGGGCAGGGGCTCGACGCCGAAAGCGCGGAGGTACTCCACCGCTTCCACCACCGCCGGCTCCAGCTGCGCGGCCACCGTGTCCGTCAGGCTGCCCCCGTAATCCTCCAGCACCTCCGGCTGCACGCCCACCAACAACATGGAGCCTGGCGGATCCCCGAGCAGCTCCGCCGTGGCCAGTACCTCTTGGAATCCGGTCTGGTGCAGGCTCATCTTCTTGGCGCCCAGGAACTGGGGCACCTCCTCATCCCGGACCCGATGGAGCGTGCCAGGCGCGCTGCCGAAATCCACCGCGTCCAGCACCACCAGCACATCCGCCTCGCGCACCGGCCCCACCAGATTCAGCCCCTGGGTGCCGCCGTCGAGCACGGTCACCTCCTCGGGGAAGCGGTAGCTGCGCTGCAGATACTCCACGGCCCGGACCCCGAACCCTTCGTCCGCCCACAGCAGATTGCCGATGCCCAGAACCAATATGTGTCCGGCCTGCCCCATTAGCGCGCTCCCTGAAAAATTCCCGACACCAGGAGTAAGGCAACGGCCGTGCCACTCGTTCAATCCCACATAAAGCACTGTTTTATTGATTTTTTAATGTATGGCGCCGTGATCCATCCATTCCGAACTGAAAGCTATCTTTTCATAAATATCCCGAACCGGAAATTTACCTTCCATGCCTTTCGGGCGTGGTGGCTCGGATCAAGACGCCGGAAGCTGATCACCCCATTACCGCTTCCGCGCCCCCGGCGGAAGCGGCCTTTCCGCCTTGCCCGCCGCCCACGCTCCCGAACAAAAACTAATAGATTGTTTTAAAGGGATTAATTTCGATGGCACGAAAGGTGCTCAGGACCGGAAAATTCCGGTTCGCCCCCGGAGCACAACGCTTGTCAGGGAGGAGCACGATGACGGAGACCTTCTACGACGTGATGCGCCGGCAGGGAATCACCCGGCGCAGCTTTCTCAAATACTGCAGCCTTACCGCCGCGGCGCTGGGCCTGGGCCCCGCCTATTCCGGACGCATCGCCCATGCCATGGAGACCAAGCCCCGGACACCGGTGCTCTGGCTGCACGGGCTGGAATGCACTTGCTGTTCCGAATCCTTCATTCGGTCCGCCCATCCGCTGGCCAAGGATGTGGTCCTGTCCATGATCTCCCTGGACTACGACGACACCCTCATGGCCTCCGCCGGGCATCAGGCCGAGGCCATCCTCCAGGACGTGCGCGAGAAGTACCGGGGCAATTACATCCTGGCGGTGGAGGGCAATCCGCCCCTCAACCAGGAGGGCATGTCCTGCATCTCCGGCGGCCGCCCCTTCGTGGAGCAGCTCCGCGAGACGGCCGCCGACTGCAAGGCCATCATCAGCTGGGGGTCGTGCGCCTCCTGGGGCTGCGTGCAGGCGGCCAAGCCCAATCCCACCCAGGCCACCCCCATCCACAAGGTGATCACCGATAAGCCCATCGTGAAGGTACCGGGCTGCCCGCCCATCGCCGAGGTGATGACCGGGGTGATCACCTACATGCTGACCTTCGAGCGCCTGCCCGAGCTGGACCGCCAGGGCCGGCCCAAGATGTTCTACGGCCAGCGCATCCACGACAAGTGCTACCGGCGCCCCCATTTCGACGCCGGCCAGTTCGCCGAAGAGTGGGACGACGAAGGGGCCCGCAAGGGATATTGCCTCTACAAGCTCGGCTGCAAGGGCCCGACCACCTACAACGCCTGCTCCACGGTGGGCTGGAACGGCGGAACCTCCTTCCCCATTCAGTCCGGGCACGGCTGCATCGGCTGTTCGGAGGAGAACTTCTGGGACCAGGGGTCCTTCTACGACCGCCTGACCACCATCCCCGGGTTCGGCATCGAATCCAACGCCGACACGGTGGGCGCCGTGGCCGCCGGCGCCGTGGGTGTCGGTGCCGCCGCGCACGCCGCCGCCAGCGCGGTCCGGAAAGCCCGGTCCAAGGAGGAGACTGAAGAATGAGTAAGACCGAGACCCCCAACGGCTTCCAGCTCGACGACAGCGGACGCCGGGTCGTCGTCGACCCGGTCACCCGCATCGAAGGCCACATGCGCTGCGAGGTAAACGTGGACGACGCCGGTGTGATCCGCAATGCGGTTTCCACGGGCACCATGTGGCGGGGCCTGGAGGTCATCCTGAAAGGGCGCGACCCGCGCGACGCCTGGGCCTTCACCGAGCGCATCTGCGGCGTCTGCACCGGCACCCACGCCCTGACCTCCTGCCGGGCAGTGGAGGACGCCCTGGGGATCGAGATCCCCGACAACGCCAACTCCATCCGCAATCTCATGCAGCTGGCCCTGCAGATCCACGATCACCTGGTGCACTTCTACCATCTCCACGCCCTGGACTGGGTGGACGTGCTCAATGCCCTGGAGGCCAGTCCCAAGGCCACCTCGGAGCTCGCCCAGCGCTACTCTTCCTGGCCCAAATCGTCGCCCGGGTATTTCCGCGACATCCAGAACCGCCTGAAGAAATTCGTGGAGTCGGGGCAGCTGGGGCCATTCACCAACGGCTACTGGGGGAACCCCGCCTACAAGCTGCCGCCCGAGGCGAACCTCATGGCGGTTACCCACTACCTGGAGGCCCTCGATTTCCAGAAGGAGATCGTCAAGGTCCATACCATCTTCGGTGGCAAGAACCCCCATCCCAACTGGCTGGTGGGCGGCATGCCCTGCGCCATCAACGTGCACGACACGGGCGCGGTGGGCGCCATCAACATGGAGCGGCTGAATCTGGTGTCCTCCATCATCGACCGCACCATCGAGTTCGTGGACAAGGTCTACATCCCGGACCTGCTGGCCATCGGCGGCTTCTACAAGGACTGGCTGTACGGCGGCGGGATCTCGTCGCAGGCGGTGATGGCCTACGGCGACATCCCGGACCGCGCCAACGACCCGGACAGCCATCTGATGCCGCACGGCGCCATCGTCGACGGCGACCTCTCCAAGATCCACGAGGTGGACCTCCGCGATCCGGACCAGATCAAGGAGTACGTGGCCCATTCCTGGTTCTCCTACCCCGACGAGTCCCGGGGCCTCCACCCCTGGGAGGGCATCACGGAGCCGGATTTCACTCTGGGCGCCAACACCAAGGGCACGAGCACCAACATCGAGGAGCTGGACGAGGCCGGGAAATACTCCTGGATCAAGGCGCCCCGCTGGCAGGGCCACGCCATGGAGGTGGGCCCCCTGTCCCGCTACATCATCGGCTACGCCCAGGGGAATCCCGAGTTCAAGGAGCCCACGGACAAGTTCCTGTCCGATCTCGGTGCGCCCTTCGAGGCCCTGTTCTCCACCCTGGGGCGCACCGCGGCACGCGGCTTGGAGGCCTCCTGGGCGGCCCACAAGATGCGTTATTTCCACGACAAGCTGATCGCCAACATCAAGGCCGGGGACAGCTCCACCGCCAACATCGAGAAGTGGGACCCCGCCACCTGGCCCAAGCGGGCGAAAGGCGTGGGCCAGTCGGAGGCGCCGCGGGGGGCCCTGGGGCACTGGATCGAGATCGCCGACGGCAAGATCGCCAGCTACCAGGCGGTGGTGCCCACCACCTGGAACGGCTCGCCCCGGGATCCGGAGGGCAACATCGGCGCCTTCGAGGCCGCGCTCATGAACACGCCCATGGCCCGCCCCGAAGAGCCGGTGGAGATCCTGCGCACCCTGCACAGCTTCGATCCCTGCCTGGCGTGCTCCACGCACGTCATGGCCGAGGACGGCGATGAGCTCTCTCGGGTGCAGGTGCGCTAGGCGCCCCCGCACCCCCGGACCAAAAACGGGAGGTTTGGCATGAACGGGAACGCGGAAGCCCGGCCGTCCTCGGTGTACGTCTTCGAGGCCCCGGTGCGCCTCTGGCACTGGGTCAACGCCGCCGCTATCGTGGTGCTGGCCGTTTCCGGCTACTTCATCGGCAGTCCGCCCTTCGCCGGGCCGGGAGAGGCCAGCGACCACTATCTGATGGGGACCATTCGCTTCCTCCATTTCGCCGCCGGCTACGTGCTCGCCGTGGGCTTCCTGGGCAGGATCTACTGGGCCTTGGTCGGCAATCACCACGCTCGGCAGATGTTCCACCTGCCGCTGCGGAGCGCCTCCTGGTGGCGGGATTTCCGCTACGAGCTGCGCTGGTACGCCCTCCTGGAGCGCTCGCCCCGCAAGTTCGTGGGACACAATCCGCTGGCCCAGGCCTCCATGCTGGTGCTGTTCGTTCTGGGGACCGGCTTCATGATCCTCACCGGCTTCGCCCTCTACAGCGAGGGCACCGGCAAGGGCAGCTGGCAGGATGCCCTGTTCGGCTGGGTCATTCCGCTGCTCGGCGGCAGCCAGCCCACCCACACCCTCCACCACCTGGGCATGTGGCTCATCGTGGCCTTCGTCATCGGCCACGTGTACGCGGCCATCCGCGAGGAGCTCCTGTCCCGGCAGAGCATGGTCAGCACCATGATCAGCGGCTGGCGCACCTTCCGGGACGGAAAACCGCCGGAATAGCACCCGCCTCCACACAACCGGAGCCAATGGCCCCGTCCGGCCCGGACCGGGGCCTCTCCGTTTCCCACCGATGTTCGCGCCCCCTTCCGGACAGACCGCCCAGGCACCGCTCCGGGCCGCCATTAGCCAATCTGGCCACAATTTGGTGCAAATGTAGCCATTGACCGCCCGGCACCATAGAAGAATTCATTTATTTTCAAATACATAGATTTTGGCATGGCACTCGCATAGCCCTGCCGAGCCGCAGAACCCCGATGGGTCCTTGCCTATGCACGGACTGGAATTGCCTGGGAAACCATCCGCACTCGGCAAACTCCAAGGAAGTGACGGGCTGAGCCATCAATTCCCTGGAACGGGAGCACCCTTCCGGGGGTGGCCGTGCCGTGGACGCCGGAGCCGGCGTCGAAGGCTTGAAGACCGCGTACCGAAGCTGGTGCCGTGGAAGTGCGGGCCGGGGGCAACCCGGCCCTTTTTTGTGTCCGAAGACTCGGCGGACGCAAAAAAGCCGGCGAAGCGGACTTCGCCGGCGGCGTTCAGCCCCGTAGAGGGAGGGAGCCGGGGCCGGACAGCGGCTTACCAGATCTTGTAGGGCAGGAACTTGCCGTTCATGGTCACCACCACGCGGTCGCCCTTGGGGTCTTCCTGGCGGTCCACGTCCAGGGTGAAGTCGATGGCCGACATGATGCCGTCGCCGAACTTCTCGTGGATGACCTCCTTCATGGACGTTCCGTATACCTGCATGATCTCGTAAAAACGGTAGATCAGGGGATCGGTGGGCACGGTCTGGTCGGTCCCCTTCATGGGGCAGACAGCGAGCGCGTCCACCACCTCTCCGGAAAGTCCCAGGGCACCCGCGAGCCGCTCCCCGTATTCGCGCGGCATGCTGCTCTGGCCGAGGGCGGCGGCGGTCACGAAGACCGGATTGAGCCCCACCTCGCCGGCGAGCGTTTCCCAGGTCAGGCCCTTGTCGGCCTTGGCGGCCATGACGGCCTCGGTCATTGCCAGCTTATCCATGGCAGCGTCCTCTCCTTGCTTCCGCCCCTCCGAACCGCCCCGGACGGGCGAGCGGGTTGCCGTTTTCGGCCCGGTCGGCGAGCCGTTCCATCCCCTCGATTGCACCTTCTGTGCCATCCCCGCGAACGCGGCCCTAACCCGCCCAAAACCCCAATCTGGCTGGCAGCCCCAAAAGCCTCGCCGACGCCGTTTGCCCTGGAATCTTGCGCATCCCTCCCATGATCGCACCTGTCTGGTGCATACACTTTCCGTTGCCCGGTAAAGCGCAAGACCACCAGGCCATTGTTGACAATGTCCATTCCGTTACCCGGAAAACTTCCGGTTTTACCGGTCAGGCCTGCAATCCACCGCATATTCAATCATGGCACAATTGCTGCAGAGCCCCGGTCAGCCCACTTCAATCGGGGATGCCGCAATGAGCGCAACAGTGACCATCGACTATGTCTCCCATACCTTCCGGGGGCATCGGGAGCCCACTCTCAGCAGCGTGGACGCGAGAATCGAGGCCGGGGAGCGGGTGGCCCTCGTCGGCCGCAGCGGCTGCGGCAAGACCACCCTCCTGCAGATGATGGCGGGCCTGCTGCTTCCCAGCGAGGGCGTGGTCCGCATCAACAACCGGCAGGTCACCCGTCCCAATGCCCGCTGGAACCTGATGTTCCAAAAGGCCTGCCTCTATCCCTGGCTCAATGTGCGGGAGAACGTGCGGCTGGGCTGCCTGTTCGCCGGCCGCACGGAGGGCATGGAGGACCGGGTGGACCGCTTCCTGGAGCTGGTGGGCCTCGGCGACCGGCGGGACGCCCCGGTTCAATCCCTGTCCGGGGGACAGCAGCAGCGGGTGGCCCTGGCCCGTTCTTTGAGCCTGGAACCGGAGCTGCTCCTCCTCGATGAGCCTTTCTCCGCGCTGGACACCTTCACGCGCGGCGCGCTCCAGGACGACGTGGCTCAGATCGCCGCGGACCAGGACCTGACCATGGTGCTGATCACCCACGACATCGACGAAGCGGTGGCCATGGCCGACCGGGTCTTCGTCATGGCCCAGAACCCCGGCCGGGTGCTCGGCGAGGAGCCGATCCCCCTGGCCTTTCCCCGCAATCGTCACGCCCCGGAATTCTCCCGGGTACGGGAACGCCTCATGCACCGCTTCGAAGCCGCCAGCGGCCTGCAATCCGGAAACGAGGCTGCGGAGACGCCGTCAGCCGACACGCAGCCGCCCCCCATTCGCCGCGCCGTCTGACCCCCAACAGGAGAGCACCTTATGACCAAGCCGACCGACACCGATGACCACGGATACCTGTTCGATCACGAGATGGGCCGCCGGGATTTCATGCTGGATTCCCTCGCCGCCGGCGGACTGCTGGCTTCGGGATTGTCGCTGCCCGCGCGCATGGCCCGAGCCGCGGTACCCGACGACGAAGTGGTCCGCATCGGCTATCTGCCCATCACCGACGCCACCGCCCTGCTGGTGGCCTACGCCAAGGGCTTCTTCAAGCAGGAAGGCCTGAAAGCCGAAGCGCCCACGCTCATCCGCGGCTGGTCGCCGCTGGTGGAGGGCTTCTCCGCGAGCAAGTTCAATCTGGTCCACCTGCTCAAGCCCATCCCGGTATGGATGCGCTACAACAACAATTTCCCGGTGAAGATCACCGCTTGGGCCCATATCAACGGCTCGGGGCTGGTGGTGGGCCGGCACATGGACGCCCAGCGGTTCGCCGACCTCGGCGGCAGTCAGATCGCCGTCCCCTACTGGTATTCCCAGCACAATATCATCCTGCAGATGGGACTCCGCGAGGCCGGGCTGAAGCCGGTGCTCAAGGACATGAACGCCGAGCTCGCACCGGACGAAGTGAACCTCTCCATCATGCCGCCGCCGGACATGGCGCCCGCTTTGGCCTCGCGCAAGATCGACGGTTACATCGTGGCGGAGCCATTCAACGCTGCCGGGGAGCTGCTGGCCGGGGCGAAGATGTTGCGCTTCACCGGCGACATCTGGCGCAACCACCCGTGCTGTGTGGTGTGCATGAACGAAAACGCCCTCGAAACCAAGCCGGAGTGGTCGCAAAAGGTCACCAACGCCGTGGTCAAGGCCCAGATCTACGCGCAGCAGAACAAGGCCGAGGTGGCTCATCTGCTCTCCAAGGATGGCGAGGGCTACCTGCCCATGCCGGCCAACGTGGTGAAGCGCGCCATGACCAGCTACGCCGACGCCGACTATGCCGAGCCCGACGCCATCCACCACCCGGAATGGGACAACGGCCGGATCGACTTCCAGCCCTACCCCTTCCCTTCGGCCACCCGCTTCATCGTGGAGGCCATGACCAAGACCAAGGTGGGCGGCGACACCACCTTCCTCAACGATCTGGACCCGGATTTCGTCGCCAATGACCTGGTGGAGTACCGCTATGTGGAGCGGGCCATGAAGCAGATCCGGGGCTGGGAGAACGCCCCGGGCATCGACATGGAGAGCCCGTTCAAGCGGGAGGAGGTGATTTCCCTATGAGCACGCTCGCGCCCACTTCGCCGTCGGCGCGCGCCGGCCAGGCGGGCCCCCGAAGCGGGGCCCGCCTGGCCGGGCTCGTCTTCCACTCGCCCTGGCTGAGCCGCGGCCTCTACACCGCGGTGGGGCTCGCCGTGCTCCTCGCCTTCTGGTGGCTCGGGGGCTACCTGCTGGCCGCCGACCCGGCCACGGCCCCCTTCGCCGGCTTCGCGCCCGGTCCCACCTTCGCCGCACTATGGGACCTAGTGTGGTCGGCCTCACTGTACGAGGCCATTTGGGCCAGCTTCTACCGCCTCGGCCTCGGCCTGCTGTGGGCGGCGGCCATCGGCGTGCCCCTTGGGGTGGCCGTGGGCTATTTCCGCACCCTGCGCGAGATCACCCACGTGCCCTTTCAGTTCCTGCGTATGATCAGCCCCCTGTCCTGGATGCCCATCGCCGTTCTGGTATTCGCCACCTGGAATCAGGCCATCGTATTCCTCATCGCCGTAGCGGCGGTCTGGCCCATCACCTTCTCCACGGCGCACGGCGTCCAGCGCATCGATCCACTGTGGCTCAAGGTGGCCCGCAACATGGGGGCCGAGCACCTGCAGATGCTTCGCCGCATCATCCTGCCCGCCATCGCCCAGGACATCTTCAGCGGCATCCGCATGGCCGTGGGCGTGGCCTGGATCGTGCTGGTCCCGGCGGAATTCCTCGGGGTCACCTCCGGCCTCGGCTACGCCATCAACGACGCCCGGGATACCCTCTCCTACGCCACGCTGTCGGCCATCGTGGTGGTTATCGGCACCATGGGCTTCCTGCTCGACGGTCTCTGCCTGCTTCTCATCCGGCGGTTCAGCTGGCGCCACGAGGCCTGACCACCGACGCACCAGATGCGGGCGATCACCCGCCGCATGCACCAGCCGGGGGCGCGCTGCCCCCGGTTGCCTGCCCTCCTGAAGTCCTGACGCACAGGAACGGTCCTTGCAAAGCCCGGGGAGGCGGGAACGCCGACCCGAAGCCTTCAAGGAGCATTCCCCATGAACCGCGGTAACGGCCACTGCGTCCAATCCGACTCCGAGATGCTGGTGCTGCGCGAGGCCTCCAAGCTGGTGGGCCACAGCCACCCACCCGGCTACGCCATCGATCGCATCCTGCGCCTGCTCTCCGAGCTGCTGGGGCTCAACCGCGGCCGGGTCCTGCTTCCCGAGCCGGAGACCGCCACCCTGCGCATCCAGTTCGCCTACGGACTCACGCCCCAGGAGCGGGCACGCGGCGTCTACGGCCGCGGCGAGGGCATCACCGGCCAGGTAATGGAGACCAGCCAAGTGGGCCTGGTGCAGGACATCGACAACGAGCCCGGCTATCTGCGCCGCGCCGTGGACCGCTCCATCCTGCCCCCGGAAACGGTGGCCTACATCGCCGTGCCCATCCTCCTGGAGGAGGAAGTGGTGGGCGTACTGGCCGTGCACCGCCTGCGGCACCGGGAGCGCCCTTTCCGGGCCGACCTCAACATCCTGGAGATCGTGGCCACCCTGATCGCCCAGATCCTGCGCCTCCACCATCTGATCTCCGAGTCCACCATCGAGCTCGCCGCGGAGACCGCCGTGGAGCCGAGCGTGGACGACACCGGTGCCGAGCATGGCCTCATCGGCACCAGCCGCGCCCTGCGCAAGGCCCTGCGCCAGGCCCGACACGTGGCCAACACCCGAGCCACGGTGATGCTCCTGGGCGAAACCGGCACCGGCAAGGAGAAATTCGCCCGCATGCTGCACGCGGCGAGCAACCGCCGCGACCAAGCCTTCGTGGCGCTCAATTGCGCGGCCATCCCGGAAGAGCTGCTGGAATCGGAGCTGTTCGGTCACGAGAAAGGCGCCTTCAGCGGTGCCGTGGCCACCAAGAGGGGGAAGTTCGAGCTGGCGGACGGCGGCACGCTGTTCCTGGACGAGCTCGCCGAGCTCGACCTGGACATGCAGAGCAAGCTCCTCCGGGTCCTAGAGGAGCGCGTCGTCCACCGGGTCGGGGGGACCCGGGACATCCCCGTGGACGTCCGCATCGTCACCGCCACCCACCAGGACCTGGCCGCGGCGGTGAACGGCGGCACCTTCCGGCTGGACCTCTACTACCGCCTCAATGTCTTCCCGGTGCACCTGCCCCCCTTGCGCGAGCGCACGGAGGACATCCCGGCCTTGGCCCGCCATTTCCTGGCCTCCGCCAACGCCGAGTTCGACCGCGAGGTGGAGCTCGGCCAGGGCGTGCTCGACCGCCTGGCCAGCCAGAGCTGGCCGGGAAACGTGCGCCAGCTGGAGAACCTAATCCACCGGGCGGCCCTCATGGCGGAGGGCCCGCTGATCTCCGCGCGGCTGATGGACACCATCCTCGCCGAGGAGAGCCGGATCCACCACACCGGGACCTCCGGCGACGCCGCGCAGGCGGGCTCGCCCGGCCCGGGGCAGACCGCGGGCGGGGTGCGGCCCTACGCCCGGGTGGACCCCAACGAGGGCGCGCGCCTGCTCGCGGCGGTCCGTCAGTGCGGCGGCAACAAGACCCAGGCCGCCTTGATGCTCGGCCTGACGCCACGGCAGCTGCGCTATCGGCTGGAGAAGCTGGGGCTGGAGGCCTGAGCAGAAAGGATCCGGAGCCGGCAGGGGCGCTGGCCATGCGGACGCGAGGGGAAAGAGGCCTGCGGAGGAAGCCCATCGGCCCCGGGATGGACCCGGGGCCGGGGGGCGGAGCTTAACGGGCTTTCAGGAGAGCGCCGGGTCCTCGACGTGCTCCGTCTCCTTGCGGAGCCGCCGGTACAGGCCACCCGCACGCTCCGTGAAGGCCCCGCTGGCGGCGAGCCCGGTGACCCGGTCGCCGTCGAAATGCAACAGCAGGCTGTCGCCCCCCGAGCGCTCCTCCTCTTCCCAACGTCCCACTAAACCGGGGGCTGGCGGGCAGACCGCCAGCGGCAAGCTGGGGGTCTTTACCCGGATCAGCGGCGGCAGGGGCACGAAGGGCGCCTCGCGACCGGCCAGAGTGGCCGCGGCAGCCCGCGCCTGGCGCTGGATGGGCTCGATGAAGGCGTAGCACTGGCCCGCCACCTCCGCGCCGTCCCCAACCGCCAGGATGCGGGGATCCGAGGTGCGCATGGAGCGGTCGACCGGGATACCGCGGCCCACCTCCACACCGGCGGAGCGCGCCGGCTCCAGCACCGGCTCCAGCCCGGCCGCGGCGATCACCAGGTCCGTCGGCCATTCCGTGCCGTCGCCGCCCTTGATCACGTATCCGGCCCCTTCCCGGCGTACCTCGGCGACCGGAGTGCCGCAGCATACTTCGATACCCGAGGCGGCCAGGGCTTCCTTCAAGCGGTCCCCCAGGGGCTCGGGGAGAAGGCGTGCCAGGGGAGTGGGCGCCGGATCGGCCAGGGTCACCTCGAAGCCCCCAGCATTCAGGTCCTCGGCCAGCTCCGTTCCCACCAGGCCGGCACCCAGTACGGTGACGCGGCGCTTCTCGGCAAGGGCCGCGCGGAGCTGTCGATAGTCGGTAAGGCTGTTCACCGTGCGCACCTCCCCCGCGCCATCGCCGCCCAGGGGCGGCGGCACGGAGCGCGCGCCCGTGGCCAGCACGAGCTCCCCGTAGGGAAGCCCCCCGGAAGGGGTGATCACCCGGCGCCGCCCGGCATCCACGGCCAGCACGCGCGTGAACGCTTCCAGGCGCACGCCGAGCTCCGCTGCCTTCTCGGCGCCCGAGGCCTCCACCAGTTCGCCTGGCGCCCGGCCGGCCGCCAGGGCGTTGGACAGGCCCGGCTTGGAGTAGACGGCGGCATCATCGGCGGCCACCAGGGTTATGGAACGCCCCGCATCCTCACGGCGCAGGGCCTCCGCCACCGACCAGCCGGCCACCCCGGCGCCCACGATCACCACGCCCTCCGGATCGGGGCCCTCGTCGTTCCCCGGGAGCGCCGCGGCCCCGGGTCCGGCGGTATCCGGCGGGTCCTCGAGCGGAACGAAGTCGGCCTTTCCGACGCCGCACAGGGGGCAATACCAATCCTCGGGGATGTCCTCGAATCGGGTGCCCGGGGCCAGGCCACTGTCGGAGTCGCCCTTGGCCTCATCGTAAATGTAGCCGCAGACCAGACAGATGTAACGGCGATAGGGTTCGCTCATGGGGTGATCTCCTCCGGAACCGCGGCCAGGATGCCCTCGAAGACCGGATTCAGCTCCTCGCCGATGGCGTCCAGCTCCGCAGAGCCGTAGGGGGTGAAGGCCTCCAGGGGCGGACGGCAGGCGACATGCGTTGGTCCGTCCGCCGTCTCCTGGTAGACATGGATGCGCAGCGGGATCTCGATGCCGGCCGGTTTGCAGGCCCGCCATACCCGCACGGCGTAGTCGGGCCGGAAGACCTCCAGGATCTGATCGGCGGGGACCTCCACGCCCACCAGGGCAGCCTTGGCCTGGCCGTTGATGTGGCTCACCAGCCGCATGTCGGCTTCCTCGATGGCCGCGTGCAGGCGCTCGAGAGCCTCCCCCGGAGGCAGGCGGGTGGAATGGCGGATCATGCGGCGGCCTCCTGCTGACGGGCCGAAAGGCGCTCGGCGATCTCCTTGCGCAGATGCTTGATGGCGGGGGTGACGATGGCCACGAAGTAGGCCTCCCGCAGCTTGCGCTGGGCCGCGGACTTCGCCTGATAACCGCTAGCCCCGGTATGGAGCATGGCGGAGTGGGCCGCCCGCAGGGCCAGCTCGCCCCCGGCGAGCCGCAGCTGGAGTACCTCACGCATGAATTCCGGATCCACCCGGTGGCCATCCCGTGCCAGCGCGGCCGTGGCCGCCTGCAGGTCCTCCGCCTCCTCGGCCAGCTCGTCCGGACGGTCCTCCAGGTAGCAATTGACGTGGGCCAGACGCGGCTCCACCTCGCGCATGAGCTCGATGCAGCCCTGCACCATTCCCAGGCCCATGCCCATCTGCAGGAGCACGAAGCCGGGCTGGACACGCTGCAGGAAGGGACCCACCGGGTCCGCCAGCACCCAGAAACGGGGCAGGAAGACGTCGTCGAAGCGGCAGGCCAGAGTGGCCGTCCCTTCGAGCGCCGCGAACTCCGTGTTCTGTGAAAGGGTCAGCCCTTCGGTGCGGCAGGGGATGATGGCCATGACCTCCCGCGGTTCGGGGCCCTCGACCCGGAACACCGCGCCGAAATAGTGGTCCTCGCCCAGGTTGCTGACCCACGGCAGCAGGCCGTTGATGCGGAACCCGCCCGGCTCTTCCACGGCGCTCAGGCGTAACGGCTCGATGCCGGAGAAATACTTCATGGGATTGGAAAGCCCGGTTCCGCCCATCACCTCGCCCCGCGCGAGGGGGCCGGCCATGGCGGCCTTTAGGCGGGCATTGTCGGTGTTCTCCACGTACCAGGCGCAGGTGTCCTGGCACCAGGTGAGAAAGCCGGTGGACAGGCATTCGGCGGAAACCGCGGTCATGGCCTCGATGCTGCCGCGCAAATCCATTTCGCCCACGGGATTTTGGGAGGCGAGATGCGGTGTGAACGCCCCCGCCTTGCCCAGCGCCTGCATGACGTCTCCCGGATAGCGGCCCGCGCAATCGATGGCCACGGTCTGGGGCCGGAGCACGTCGGCGACCACCGTATTGACAGCGGGGAGGAGCCCGGGGCCCTCGGGCCCCGATTCCCCCGCCACCTTCGGACCGGCGCTGCCGGTACGGACTTCGGTGACGTCGGTCATACCGTTCCCTCCTTTACGAGGTGTGACCTAGTCGGCCAGGCCGATCTCGGTGTTGACCGGATTGCGGAAGGTATTGGCCACCGGGGACCAGTAGTCGGCGTGGTGCACCAGATCCTCCAGCTCCTCGCGGCTCACGTCGCCGTCGAGATCCACCTTGATGCGGACGTCGGTGAAGCCGAGCCGCTTCTCCGACTGGTCCCCCGCCCCCCAGACGGAGGTCACGTTGACGTCGCCCTCCAGATAGAGCTCCAGCTTGGTGAGCGAAATGCCCCGAGCCACCGCGTTGGCATGGATGCCCACGGATATGCACGAGCCCAGTGCTGCCAAGGAGGCCTCCGAGGGGTTGGGCGCCGTGTCGTCGCCCAGCAGGTGCGGCGGCTCGTCGACGACGTGGGCGGGGAGGTCGCGGACATAGTTGAGATGCCGGAACCGGCCCTCGCAGACGGTGTGGTTCTTGAGGGTGGCCACCCGGGTGGGGTCCGCCTTGCCCTTGGCCACCAGCCCGTCCAGCCCGCCCTTGTCGATGGGCGCCAGGGGGCTGCCGGAGAGCGTGACGGCGGCGGTTTCGGTGGGTTCGGACATGGGAATCTCCTCCTATCGGAAAATTATGGAAATGCCTTGCCGGCACCCCTCCGATAGCAGGTCTCGTGCCATATTATTTTTATATTTTATATCATGAACTTATACATAATCTCTGGAGGCTTCCAAGGGGCTCGGAAAGCGCGAAAAGTTACCATTGTCGACAATTCGAGCAGTAGTCGCCGCCCGCCGCACTTGCAGACAATGTGGCCATTGACGCCAAGCACAGCTCACCTGATCGCCGCCCTCCAGAAATTTTCATATTAAATATCAAAAAGATAACTGCGTGGCACGCCGGTTGTATTGGGAGAAGCGGCCTCCGAGCCGTCTCGTGCACCGCAACCCTCATCAGGAGGAGCATCTCCATGGGCAATGGCTGGCATTTCCGCCCCGCATGCAGCATCCTCGCCGCCGGCATCCTGGCGGCCCCCGCTGCGAGCGCGGGCATCACCATCGATGACGAGGACACCAACCTGGATATCGGCGCCCAGTTCCGGGTTCGCCACCAGAGCTACCCCTTCCCGGCCGACGAGGGCATCGACCGGTTCACCAACTACCGGGCACGCGTCAATCTGGATTTCCGCTTCGGGGACGATCTGCGGGTCTTCCTGCAGCCCCAGAAGGTGGGCATCTTCGGCGACAACGACACCGGCGCAGCCGTGGACCTCAACAAGACCCCGGCCAACCAGTCGCTCCACCAGGCCTATCTGGACTGGGACCTGAGCGAGGCCTTGAGCCTACGCCTGGGCCGCTTCGAGCAAGCCCTCGCCGACCACCGTCTGATCGGCAACTTCGTCTGGTCCCAGCGCGGACGCTCCTTTGACGGCGCCCGACTGCGCTGGAGCAGCGGCAGCCACGCCGTAAGCGCCTACGGCCTGGTGCTGGCCGGGGAGGACTACGGCGGCGCCACCGGCGCCGGGGGCCCCCTGCCCGCCGGGGACAAGACCGCCGACCAGCAGGCCTACATCGCCCACTACCGCGGCGACGGCGTGGTGGGCGGCAACAGCCGCCTGGAGCTGACCTACGTCTATGACGAGGATTTCGCCGCCGTGCCCTACTCCGCGTCCCTCCTAGAGGGAGGTGCCCGGCCCGGGGCCGAACGCCACACGGCCGGCTTCTTCCTGGTGAATACCGACGCGAAAGGCGGCTACCTGTCGCCCTTTCCGCCCATGGCCATGGGCTACGTGAAGGATCCGGGGCTGTATTACCGGGTGGAGGGCTATCTGCAGCGCGGGGATCTCGGTCCCGACGGCGGCAATCAGGACATCAGCGCCTACATGGGGACGGGTTATCTGGGCTACAGCTTCGGCGAGGCGGCCGGACGGCCGCTGATCTGGGGCGGGGTGGACTACCTGTCCGGAGACAAGGACCCCAACGACGGCGACTACGAGGCGTTCAGCACCCTGTATTCCACCAACCACGCCTACTACGGCTTCATGGACTACTTCCTCATCTCGCCGGCCGCCGACACCAACCGGCACGGCCTGCGCGACGCCAATCTGTCGCTGCACTTCAAGCCGCGGCCGGACACCGGGGTGTTTCTCAAGGCCCACAACTTCGCCCTGGCCGACGCCCCGTCGGGGGTGGAAGAAAGTCTCGGCAACGAGATCGACCTGACCGTGGCCTACAAGGCCCACCCCAAGGCGGTCTTCCTGTTCGGTTACTCCAAGTTCTTCAGCGACGATGGCATCGTGGAGCTGGGGAGCATCGAGGACGGCGCCGACCCGACCTTCTTCTACGGGATGGTGAACACGGTTTTCTAGCAGGCGGGCATGATCCGCGCACGGGGTCGGCACCTGCCGGCCCCGTTTCCGTCCGGCAGACGAGCGAAGGAGCCGCTGTTACTTCAGGCGCGCCAGCAGTGCCTCGCACCGCGCCCGGCGGTCCGGATCCGGGTCCGCCATGCAGGAAACCGCGGCAATGCGGTCCAGGTAGTCCGCCGGAGCGCCCTGGTAGCGGGCGCCGTGCCAGACGATATCCCGGTACCAGTCGTAGGGCGGCAGGTCCGGTTCGATGAAGTCCTCCTCGCCCAGATACACGAACGCGGAGTAGCGGCGGCCGTTCACCTGCACCTCCATGCGGTCGTCCCGGTACCCCTCCCCCTCCACGGCATCCAGATCGGGCTTTTCCCCGGCCGCTATCTCGAACAGGGCTCCGAACGCCCGGTCCCCCGAATCCCCGGTATAAACCAGGTTCCCTTTCCCGGAGCCATCGTATCCGCGCTTATGGAAAGCAAGCTGATAGCCCGACAGGTCCACCCGGCCCAGCAGCCGGGCGGAGGGTACCCGCTCGCCGAGCCGGAGCGGATGGAGATTGGAGCCGAAGGCCAGGTAATGGAGCGTAGACACGGTTCCTCCGTCTTGGGTCCGAGGGACCCTCAGGATAACAGAAGCGCGGGCGATTGCCGGAACGACGCCGGGGCGGCAAACTGGCCCCCTTCCCGCCCTCGGAGGAATAGCCGGTGTCCGAGCTGCTCAAGGAATACAAGCGCATCCCCGTGGCCGAGCGGACCGAGCTGGTCCTGCGGGCCGACCTGGATCCCCGCTGGCGCCCGTGCATTCTCGAGGACCAGGATGCCCAGGTGAAGGCATACTTCGCGCGGCGGATGGACCTGAGCGGCGACGAAGTGGCCGCCCTGCTCGCGGACCCCAATCAGACCGTCCGCCTGAACTGCGCCCGCCGCGGCGACCTCGGGCCTGAACAGGTGGAGCGCTGCGTCCGCGACCGTGACCCCAATCTGCGCTACTTCATCGCCCGCAGCCCGCAGCTGACCGAGGGGCAGCGTAACCGGCTGCTGGCCGACGAGGATCCGCTGGTGCGCCGGGCCGCGACCAAGGGTCCCAAGATTCGGGGCACCCGGCGGCGCCCTGGTCAGGCGCTCCTGATCCGCTAGACCGCCTCCCGGCCGGGTCCGCCAAAAGGGCGGCGGGGCCGCCGCCCGGTGGGAGCTACGAGCTCCGAATCCTTCCGCGTATATGCCCCGCAGGGTCTCCTCGATCCACGCACGGTTACGACGCTCGTCCTCCCGGTTCCGCTCTACCAGCCCGCGGGCCGGTTCGGGCAGATCATTCCGGTCCCTGACCCGGTCATAGGCGGTGCGGGTGTCGTCCTCGTTGCTCCGCATGGCCAGCAGGATCGCTTGGTCCCCGCCGAGGTCCGCCATCCGAACCTTGGCCATTCTGCCCCCGGGTATGGCATCCACGGGAACGGGGAAGACCCGCCCGCCGGGCACCGCTCCGCCCTGGACATGGCCGGGTGTTCATCGGAACCTGAATATGTATCGACTGCGTTGGAGACGCCACCATGTCCCAAACAACCGTAGAATCCCACTACACCCGCGGCGACCTGGAAAGCGCCCTGTTCCAGGCACTGGAAGCCGCCGGTCTTGATCCCGCCCACCTCCACCCGGACGACTTGGCGCCCGTGGACGAATTCCACATCCGAGGCGCCGAGGCTACCCGCGAGATGATCCACCTGGCCGGCTTCAGCGCCGAAGACCACGTCCTCGACGTGGGCAGCGGCATCGGCGGGCCCTCCCGCCAGCTTGCTCGGCAATGCGGCTGCCGGGTCACGGGCCTGGACCTGACCAGCGAGTACTGCGCGCTGGCTCGCACCCTCGCCGAACGGGTCGGGCTGGCGAAGCGGGTGGAATACCGGCAGGGGGACGCGCAGGCCATGCCCTTCGAAGACAATGCCTTCGACGGGGTCTGGACGCAGCACATGTCCATGAACGTGGCGGACAAGGACAGTCTGTATGGGGAAATCCGGCGCGTCCTGCGTCCGGGCGGGCGCCTGGCCATGTACGAGATCGTGGCGGGCCGCGGCGGTACTGTGCATTTCCCGGTGCCCTGGGCGCGCAGCCCGGAGATCAGCCACCTGACCACCGCCGAGAACCTGGAGGTGGACCTCCGCGCCCGGGGGCTCGAGGTCCGCTACTGGAATGACGCCACCAGCCCGGCGGCGGCCTTCTTCTCGGCCATGCTGGACCGGGTCCGGGAGAACGGCCCGCCGCCGCTCGGCCTGCACATCCTGTTGGGGCCGGACATGCGGGAGATGGCAGCCAACATGCTGCGCAACCTGGAGGAGGACCGTATACGGGTGGTCCAGGTGGTGATGGAGGGCTGAGACCAGCTCAGGAAGAGGGCCCGTGGCGGATTCGCGCCACCGCCTCCCGCCAGCCCGAATAGAGCCGTTCCCGCTCTGCCGCCTCCATGCGCGGCTCGAACAGGCGTTCTCGGCTGCGGGCACCGGCCAGCTCCCGGGTACCCGACCAGAAGCCCACGCTCAGGCCGGCCAGGAAGGCACTCCCGGCGGCCGTGGTCTCCACCAGGCGCGGCCGGTCCACGGGCACGCCCAGAATATCGGCCTGGAACTGCATCAGTAGATTGTTGGCCGACGCGCCGCCGTCCACGCGCAGCTCGGCCACCGGCGTCTCGGCGTCGGCGTTCATGGCGTCCATTACGTCGCGGGTCTGGTAGGCCATGCTTTCCAGAGCGGCCCGGGCCAGGTGGGCGCGCCCGGTACCCCGCGTCATGCCGAGAAGGGCCGCCCGCGCCTCCATGTCCCAATAAGGCGCCCCCAGCCCGGCGAAAGCCGGCACCAGATAGACCCCCTCGTTGTCCGCTAGGCTGGCGGCCAGGGCCTCCGTCTCCGAGGCGTCCTCAACGATGCCGAGCCCGTCGCGCAGCCACTGCACCGCCGCCCCCGTTACGAAAACCGCCCCCTCCAGGGCGTAGGCGGGACGCCCGTCGGCGTCGCAGCAGAGGGTGGTCAGCAGGCCGTGGCTGCTTATGGGGTGCCGGTCCCCCATATTCATGAGCACGAACGAGCCCGTCCCGTAGGTGTTCTTCGCCTGGCCCGGCTCCCAGCACTGCTGGGCGTACAGGGCGGCCTGCTGATCCCCGGCCATGCCGGCGATGGGGATGCCGCTCGGCAGCCCCTCCAGGGCCACCGTCCGGCCGAGCTCCCCCGCGCTCGGGCGCACCTCGGGCAGCATGGCGGCTGGCACCCGCAGCGCCTCAAGCAGCTCGGGATCCCATTCCCGTCGGTGGATGTTGTACAGCAGGGTGCGGGAGGCGTTGGTGGGCTCCGTGGCATGCACCGCCCCGCCGGTGAGCTTCCAGAGCAGCCAGGTCTCCACGGTGCCGAACAGCACCTCGCCCGCCTCGGCCTTTCTCCGGGCCTCCGGATAGCGGTCGAGGATCCAGCGGATCTTGGTTCCGGAGAAGTAAGCATCCACCACCAGTCCGGTCCGTTCCCGGAAAAAAGGCTCTAGCCCCGCTTCCTGCAGCTCCTGGCAGATGCCCGCCGTCTGGCGGCTCTGCCAGACGATGGCAGGATGCACCGGGGCGCCGCTGGCCCGGTCCCAGACCACCGTGGTCTCGCGCTGGTTGGTTATGCCGATGGCGGCCACGTCCCGGCCGGCAACGCCTGCGTTCGCCAACGCCGCTGCCATGACCCGCAGGCTACCCCGCCAGATCTCCTCGGGGTCGTGCTCCACCCAGCCGGGATGGGGATAGGACTGGATAAGCTCCTGATAGGCGCGGCCCACCGCCTCGCCCCGGCGGTCGAATACCAGGGCCGTGCTTCCCGTGGTGCCCTGATCCAGGGCCAGAATGACTCGGCTCATCGCCCCTACTCCCTCCGTGGATGCCATTGTTGGCCACCCTACCCATGCGGGGCCGATGGTGTATAGATTGGATGAGCACCTGCGATGCGGCGGCGCCTCCGCGCCCGCCCGAACGATCATCCGGGGAGGTTAATCATGGACATGACGGAGATCCGGGCAATCGCCCGGAGGAAGGGTATCAAGCCGGCGAAAGCCCGCAAGGCCGAGCTCATCCACCGTATTCAGCGGGCGGAGGGCAACTTCGACTGCTTCGCCTCCGCCGAGGCCGGCTACTGCGACCAGCCGGCCTGTCTTTGGCGGGAGGACTGCTTCAGGCAGGCCCGGAAGCGCGGCGGGCTTTCTCCCTAGGGGACGGGCCTCCCCCGCGGGATTTCATCCCCCGGCGCCGGGATAGAGGTAGTGCCGGGTCCAGGGCAGCTCGTTGTCCGTGGGCCGGCTGAACACCAGCTGGAAGAGCTGCAGGCTGCCCGAGCGGAATGCGGCGATGGAGCCGGAAAGATAGAGCCGCCAGGCCCGCACGAACTTCTCCCCGAAGCGCCGCCGAACCTCCTCCTCGTGGGCATTGTAGCGCTGCAGCCAGTGCTCCAGGGTCAGGGCGTAGTGCAGCCGCAGGTTCTCCACATCCTGGATGGAGAAATTGTACGGCTCGAAGATCTCCGTGGTCTCGGAGAGGGCAGGCGGGTAGGCGCCGGGGAAGATGCGCCGCTCGATCCAGGGGTTCATGGGCCCGATGGGGCGGTTGCGGCCGATGGAGTGCACCAGGGCCCGCCCCCCCTCGCTCAGCACCCGGTCGATCACCCCTCCCAGCTCGCGGTAGTGGTCGGTACCCACGTGCTCCAGCATGCCCACGGACACGAAGGCGTCGTAGGTCCCGGTCACGTTGCGGTAGTCATCCTGGATGAACTGGACGCGGTCCTCCAGGCCCTCGGCCCGGACCTGCTCCCGGGCGTAGGCGATCTGCTCGGTGGAGATGTTGAAGGCCTTGACGGTTACCCCGAACTCCCGGGCCAAGTGCCGCGCCAGCGAGCCCCAGCCGCAGCCGGCCTCCACCACGGTCTGCCCCGGCTCCAGGCGCAGTTTGCGGGCCACGTGATCCATCTTGGCGCGCTGTGCCGCTTCCAGACCCATTTGCGGATCCTCGAAGTAGGCACAGGTGTAGAGCATGTCCTCGTCGAGCCAGAGGGCGTAGAATTCGTTGCCCAGGTCGTAGTGGTGGTGAATGTTCTCGCGGCTGCCCGCCAGGGTGTTTCGGCGGGCCCGGTACAGGCGGGAGGTCAGACCGGGCCGGCCGCCGCCCGCACCGTGCCGCTGCTGCCGGGTCAGGTCCACCACGGTCAGGAGCTCGGCCAGATCCCCCTCCACCTCGATGCGGCCGGCGGCGTAGTCGTCGCCGAAATGGAGGTCGGGGTGCCGGAGCAGGCGATAGAAGGCGCCGCGGTCGCGGATATGCACCCGGGCGATGGGGTCCGAAGGCACGGGCTCCACGGGATGGCCGTCCCACAGAATCACGGAAAAGGGCGGATCTCCCAGGGTATCCAGCAGTCTGCGCACCAGCCCCCGCTCAATACCCAGTACGCTCGTACCCCGCCCGGACTGCGGTCCGGCGACATTTCCCCCACCGCTCTCCGGCAAACTGAGCGGTGAATCGTCATCCCGTCTCATCTACCCTCTCCTATGACCGGCACCTTCCCCGCACGGTGCAACTTTTACTTTGTCCTTCGGAAATCCGAGGATGCAAGCCCCATGCTGGCGCGGGGCGTCATCCGAAAGTCCGCCCAGCATGGCCGGCGGATATTTCAGAAATTCGGATCGTCGGAGCCGTGGAAGCGCTCCAGCTCCTCCAGCTCCAGAACCGCCTGCTCCTCGGCGGGCAGCAGGCGATCGGCGCCGAAGGGGGCGGCCTCGGGCCCGGCAGGCCCCCGGACCGATCGGGACTGGCGCAGCTCGATCACCGCCCGGAGCAGGGCACCGATCTGTCCGCGTCCGTGGAGCAGGGCACCGGACACCTCCCGGTCCAGATGCATTTCGCGGACCAGCTGCCGCAGCGGGCGGCCAAGCAGCGGCTGCATGACGGAGAGCGCGCCGGCGATGAACGCCTCGTCGCCGAATGCCTCGTCCCCCTTTCCCGCCCGCGCCACCAGCTCCATGCTCCGCCCGCGGACAATACTCTCCTCCAGCAGCGGCTGCCGAAGCCCCGCGGTTATGTTCCCCGAGTACAGCAGCAGAGCCACCCACTTCTGGAGCCCCTTCTGGCCGAGCATCACCATTGCCTGGCGGACGTTCTCCACCTCCTTGGGGATATGGAAGGCACCGGAGTTGATGAAATGCAGCAGACGCTCGCTGATTTCCGGGTTCTCGCTGAAGGTCTCGGCCACCTCTTTGATTTCGGCGCGGCGCCCCAACTGATTGAAGAGCCGGAACAGGACGGTGGTCTCCTCGGGCAGCGCCTCCCGGGTCACGTCCACCGGCTGCGCGAAGAACTGGCCCTCGAAGCGCACGCAGCCCAGGTCCCGGCAGATGTCGAAAGCCCCCCGGTCGTGTACCCCGATGGCCACCAGGGGAACCTCCGCGGCCTTCAGCGGCGCGAGCCATTCGCTCAGGGTATTGAGGTCCCCGCAGCGGGAGACATCGATCCGGTACATATCCACCCGGCGGCCCACCCGCTCGGGATCCCGGAGCGGATCGCCCAGCTCCACCGCGACGCGTCCGCCCTCTCGGCGCCACTCGTCCAGCGTGCCCTGAATGCCCGAATCGACGAGGTCCTCCGCGGAAACCTCCAGTAGATGGGCCCACGGATCGAGCCCCAGACTGGTGCGCCGGGGAAGCATTTCCGAGGTAACGGGGACCAGGAGGGGCATACCGCCGCCGAGAGCAGGGAGCTCCTCCCGACCCATGGCCTCGGTTAAAACCTGGACGTCCGGCCGCCGCCCGTCGCCGCCGGACTCCGCCTGCAGGGAACGTGGCTGCAGCTCGTAGCCCACGAGCTTCTGGTCTCTATCAAGCAGGGGAAACCGCGACAGGAAGATCGAAGCCATGGGCGCCCACTCCTCGGGGCCTGCAAGGGGACGATTCACGTCCCCACTAGGGCATGATATTGAAAAGGAACATACCAAGCCAGAGGCGTGTCTGAAAATTGTCCCGACCTGGGTGTCCGAGAGGGCGCCGTAATATCGGGTGGATTTTCGGGCGGTCAGGAGTCGCCAGGGCCCGTCCCGCCGCTGTCGAGCCCGACGCCGAGCATGTCTCCGAGCTGGACATCCACCCGTGGGTCGGCGAGGGGACCGTGCAGACGGAGCGGGATCACCAGGCCATTCAGGAGCGCTGGGAGCGCTTCGTCCTTTCCCCGCAGGGCCAGATCGAGCGCATAGTCCAGGTGACCTTCCGGCAGGTCCACATAACCGCTTCCGTCGGCGCGGAAGAGAGCCGCCATCGCCTTCAAGTCCCGGCTATGGATGCGGCCGTCCCGGACCTCCAGGGTGCCCTGGAGGGAACGAAAGCGGGTACCCGCGCCCCCACCGGCCGGACCGCTTCCGCCCAGCGGGGATAGGTAAGACCGAACCCGCTCAATCAAATCCAGGCCCACGAGGTTGCCCTCCCGAAGGAGATATCCGCCCGTTCCCTCCAGTGTCCGCACCATCTCCGCCGGGGTGCGGCCCCGAGCCTCCAGGTCCAGGTCCAGCCGAGCCACTCCGTCCACAAGCACCTTACCGGCCACATCCCGCTGCAAGGGCCCCACTTGTACGCCGCTGATCCGCTCCTGCAGCGCCAGCCTGGGCTTCCGCCCAGTGACGTCCCCCTGCAGCCGGCCCCGGTATCGCCCCCGGTACAAGCGGGCATGCATCGACTCCACCCGCAGCCGACCGCGGGCGGCGTGCAGGCTGGCCCGTAGCCGCTCCATTCGGACACCGCCCGCCCTGAGACCGTCCACCCGCAGACGGCCGCCGAGGGTCAATCCACGCAGGGTCCGCACGGGAACCTCGGTAAGGATCGCGGCGGCCACCCCGGCCGGCCACGGCGCCGCCGACTGCAACCGGGGCAGATACGCGTCCAGATCCAGGCCGTTTACGTGGAAATCGAATCCGATCCGCGGCTGGCGCGCACCGGCCACCAGGAGCAGGCCGCCGGTGAGCCGCGAGCGATCCAGGGTGGCGTGAAGTTGGGGGAAGGCAATGCGGGCGGACCCGCCGGAGAAAGTGGCGGCCAGCTCGGCCCGGCGGAGCACGCCCGGATCCGACCTCGGCGGAAGCGGCAGCCCCAGGCGGTTGGCCAAGGAGCGCGGATCGAATTCCGCGGTCTCCAGCCGCCCGGAGTACGTGCGAAGGTCCGGGGAATGGGCCCGGCCGGTGAAGAGCAGTCCGCCGAGCCGCCCCTCCAGACCGGCCAGGGTCAAACCTTGCGGGGCGCCGCCGAAGGCGATCCGCGCGGAAACCCGCCCCCCTTCCAGGCCGCCGGCCCGGAATCCCTCGGGGGCTCCCCGGAGCAGCCATCCCGCCACCTTGCGGCCGTGGTCCACACGAAGCGACAGCCTCCCTTCAAGCGCGGGGTCGGACAGCGGCGAACGGCCCTCCAACCTGCCTTGCACGTGCAGGCCGGCCACCGAGCCCCGCACATCCGTGAGGGACGCGCTTTGGGAGGCCCCCGAGTACCGGAAGCCGGCTCGCAGATAGGAACGCTCCAGGGCTCCGGGAGGGAGTCTGGGCAGGGACAATCGGGCCAGGACCGCCGCCGCGCGGCCTGGATCCCGGACCTCCGCCTTCCAATGCCCGCTCCAATCGGTCCCGCCGGAAGCGCGCCCCCCCTCCGCCTCCCCGGTCATCCGCAAGCCGAGGGCGTCCAGGAGCACACGGCCGGCCCGGAACCGGCCGGCGTCCAGATCCGCCAGGATCTCCCGCACCCGCAGGCGCCCATCGATTCGCTCTCCGGGAAGGTGGCGTCCCCGCAGGCTCAGGTCCGCCTCCAGATCCCGGGCCCGGTATTCCCGCTCCTGGGGCCGCCCGATCAAAGCGGTGGTCAGCTCCACCGTGCCCCGCGGAATGGAGTCCCGGCCGCGCAGATCCGCCGACAGCGCCAGGGGCACCCGGCGGCCCGGAGCCAGCGCACCGCTCTCCAGGCGCAGGTTTTTCAGCGCAAGGCGTCGGCCCGCTTTGCGGTCCTCCCAAATCACCTTGCCGTCGTTGACGCGGAGGCCGCCGTGGGCCAGGCCGACAACGCCGGCAAGTGGACTCCCCCCTGAGCCTCCCTCCTTGGCCGGAGACCAGTTGCCACGGCCGCTGCGGCCTCCGACCAGGTGCACCGCCAGCCCTTCCAGCGACACGGCGCCCAGACGAACCCGCCCCCGGAGCAGGGGAAGCAGCCGAATCGGACCATGGATCCGCGCCACCCGTGCCAGCGGCTGCGGCCCGAACCCGGGAGCGTCCGCCAACCGCACTTCCTGCATTTCCAGGCCGGGCCAGGGCAGAAGATCCAGGCGCATGACGCCCTGGATCTCCACCGGGCGGCCGAAATGGCGGCTCGCCAGCGCCTCCAGATCCCCCCGGTAGGCACTGGCGTCCACCAGCCAGGAAACGGCCACGGCGGCCACCAGCAGCAGCGCCGCCACCCCTGCCAGACCGGCGAGCAGGAATCTCCGCACTCGTTTCATCTTCGCCCCCTGCGCCATTGCACCGGCCGGGCGGCTTTCCCCCGGCTCGGATGGCGAGCCCGCCGAATTCCGCCCGCTCCCACCGGTCCAAAACGGAAAATCCAGCCAAGCCCACTCACCATACCGGAGGACGACCATGGCTGTTGCCCGACCCGGAGAAGTCGTCGCCAACTTCCGACTGACGGACCGCCAGGGGCGGCCTGTGTCCCTTTGGGACTACAAACATCGGCGTCCCGTGGTCCTGGTGCTGCCGGAACGGGACGCATCGGGGCTGCTGAGCGGGTTCGCCGAGCATTACCCGGACTACCGCCGGTCCGGGGGCGAGGTCCTCGCACTGGTGCCCGGCACCGCGCCCGCGGCGGAACTGCCTTTCCCGGTGCTTCGGGACCCCCGCGGTGCTACCGGGGACCGGATGACCCGGAACCGTCCCTCGGTCCTGGTCCTCGACTCCTACGGGGAGCTGTTCGCTCGCTGGGAGGGAGCGGAAGCGGCGGCCCCCGATCACGGCGAGATCGCCGACTGGCTGTTCTTCACCCAGGTCCAGTGCGAGGAATGCGGCATCATGGCCCCCCATTGGCGGCGCACCGAAGCCTGAACCGGGACGCCGATCCCCCCTGGCCCGGCCACCGGAGTCTGCCGGACCGCCGCGTCCCCAACGTGGCGCCCCGGTCCCCCAGCGGCAGCCGCGAGCCGGGTTTCCTATTTGTTCACGGATACTTAAGGTACAAGATGGGAAACGCCGGACAAGGCGGGCGGACCTCCGTTCCGTACCCGAAGGCCGGTCCGGCTCCATTTTCCGCGTTCGTGAGGAGGACACTACCCCATGGGATTTCCCGCCCGTTACGTCCTGGCCGTTCTTCTCCCGCCTGTGGCCGTAATCGGCCTCGGCCGCCGTTCCGCCACCGTAGGGCCCATCGGGGTGATCCTCCTTGCCGCGCTGGTCACCTATGCGCTCGCGCCGTGGACGCCCTGGATGATTTTGGGGGATATGTTCTGGGCGGCGGCGGCGATCTGGGCCGTGCTCACCGTCCGGGGTGCGGAGGAGGACGAGCGCCACGAGCCATTCAGCACCGCCGAGCATCACGTGAGCCCGGAGCGCCATTACTCCGCCGAGGACCAAGCGCCCCGCGAGAAGGACTAGGAGGCCGCGTACCCGCCGTCGGCGGAACCGGAACGCCCGGCCTCCCGGCATTCCTCCACCACCAGCTGGACACTGCGGCGGCCGCGGAAGGTGTTCACCTCAAGCCGGTAGGCCATCTCCACGGCTTCAAGCTCGGGTATACGTCCCTCGGGGGCTCCGCGGAACTGGATGGCCTCGATGGTGAAATCGCCGCCGTCCGGGCACAGCCACATCTTTAGATGGTTGTGGCCCACCACCCGCATCTCCTGGACCCGGAAGCGTCCCTGGAACAGGGGAGGCGGGAATCCGGTGCCCCAGGGCCCGCCGCTCTCCAGCAGCTCCGCCTTGCGTAGATTGAGCTCCTCGGGGCCCAGCTCACCGTCGGTTTCCAGGCGTGGTGTCAGGGCCTCCGGATCGGCGAGCTCCCGCACGGCATTATCGAAGGCCTCCTCGAAGACGGCCAGCCGATCGGGCTCAAGCGACAGCCCGGCGGCCATGGCATGGCCGCCGAACCGGCTCAGCAGACCGTCATGGGTGGAGGCCACCCGGTCGAGAACGTCCCGTATGTGGATCCCCGCCACCGAGCGCCCGGAGCCCTTGAGTAGGCCGCCGTCCCCGGGAGCGAAGGCGATCACCGGCCGGTGGAGGCGCTCCTTGATGCGCGAGGCCACCAGTCCCACCACGCCCTGGTGCCAGTCCTCGCGGTAGAGGCAAATGCCATGGCGCTCCGCCAGGGCCGGGTCGTCCGCCAGGGCCTCCACGGCGTCGTCGTGCATGTCGGCTTCCAGGGAGCGGCGCTGCTGGTTGAGGCTGTCCAGCTCCCGGGCCAGCTCGCGGGCCTCGCCGAAATCCGCCGCCAGCAGGCAGCGGATGCCGAGGCTCATGTCCTCAAGGCGTCCGGCGGCGTTGAGCCGGGGCCCCACCACGAAGCCGAGATCCGCCCCCCGCAGCTGTTCCGGCTCCCGTCCCGCCACCTCCACCAGGGCCCGTACCCCCGGCCGCGCCTTACCGGCCCGGATGCGGCCCAAGCCCTGGTGCACCAGGATTCGGTTGTTGCGCTCCAGGGGGACCACGTCCGCCACGGTGCCCACCGCCACCAAATCCAGCAGCTCGTTGAGGTTGGGCTCCTCCAGGCCGCGGGCCGTGAACCACCCTCCCTCGCGCAGGTGGGCGCGTAGGGCCGCCATGACGTAGAAGATCACTCCCACTCCGGCGCTGGATTTGGCGGGGAAGGGACAGCCGGGCTGGTTGGGATTGACGATGGCGTCGGCGTGGGGAAGCTCGGCGGGGGCGAGGTGGTGGTCGGTGATCACCACCGCCATGCCCCGTTCCCGGGCGGCGGCCACGCCGTCGCGGCTGGAGATGCCGTTATCCACCGTAACCAGGACGTCGGGAGCGAGCTGGTCGGCGGCTTCGGTGACGATTCCGGGGGTGAGGCCGTAGCCGAAGCGGAACCGGTCGGGGATCACATAGGTAACGCGGGCCCCCATGGCGCGCAGGGCCACCACGGAAAGAGCGGTGCTGGTGGCGCCGTCGCAGTCGAAATCGCCGACCATGCAGATGGTGGCGTCGCGCTCCATGGCGCGGGCAAGCACGCTGACGGCCTGCTCCATGCCAAGCAGGCCGTCCGGGCGTTCCAGGGCACTGGCCCGCCGTTCGAGCTGTTCGGGCGTGTGCACGCCCCGCGCGGCGTACACGCGTGCCAGGAGGGGATCGGTTCCGGCGTCTACGAGCCGCCGTTCGGCCTGCGGGTCGCGGGAGCGCGGCGTCCAATGGCGGGCACGATGTCCGGTCAACCAAATCTCCCAAACGACGCCCGGATAGCGCTCTCCGCGCCCGGCCCTCCGGGAACGGGCCGAGCAGTCGCGGAGACCGGTCCGGATCTGGACAGGGTACGGCCCCCTTCCCCATCGGGAAAGGATGGCGGGGATGCCAAACGGCGGTCAGCTTAGCGGAAGAAGGCCTCCCAGCCAACGATTTGTCCGGCCAGCTTCTCCTCGCTGACCGGCCGCGGCCGGTTCCAGGGCCAAAGCCGTCCGGCCCGGCAGTCCAGCGCCGGGGCCGGCGGCGAGGGCTCGGCCGGACGGGCGCCCGTGGGCGCCTCCGGACCGAGAATCACCCAGGCCGAGCGCGCCACGCCCTCCGCCAGGGCGGTAGAAAGCGGGCCGAGCCATTGTTGATCGAGCGCCTCAAGGGCGTCCACCTTGGCGCCCAGATCCCCCCGGGCCCCGGCGGCCCGCGGCCGGTCCGCCACCGCCAGCACCGGTCCGCCGGCGCTTCCCTTCTCCCGAAGGACCTCCTGGAAGTCGGACACCGGCCCCCGCAAACCGGTACCGGTCAGACGCCCCAGCCCGGAGAGATGCGGAGCCTCCCCCCATACCGCCCGCCAGGGCGGGGTTTCCGGCCGGCCCGGAAAGGCTCCGGCGCCCCAGAACCAGAGGGTGTTCACCTCGGGCCGCCCCTCCATGCGGCGGCGGCCATTCACGGCATGGGCGGCGAGGAGCATTTGCACCTCGTTGGCCAGGCGGTGCCAAGCGGCTTCCTCCGCGCCACGCGGCAGCCCGCCTCGCGCGTCGGCGCCGATCCAGGACTCCAGGGCCACGCTACGGACGCCCGGATCCCGGGGCAGATGCAGGAGCCAGCAGCCCGGCGCGAGCACCACGAGCCGGGCACCCTCCGGCTCGAACAGCTCGCGGTTCAGCGCTTCCGCCAGCTCCTCGGCCTCCTCCGGGTGCAAGGCGAGATCATCGGGATCGGTGACCACCGCCGCTTCCGGGGTGACGGCCAGATGGGCCGGGTCGGCGTGCAGATACCTCCCTTCGGCCGGGTCCCGGCCATCACCGTACCAGTCGATCAGACCGGCGGGCGGATCCTGGTCGGATGGGGGATGAAGGCCGAAGGCGCCGAACAGGTCCCCGCCCGCATGGACGGAATGGCCCGAGGGAGCGGCGTCGAAGGGCCGCAGGCGGCCCCGGCGGGAAAGGGCCCGCAGATTGGGAAGCTCGGCATACTGCAGGGGCGTGCGGCCACCGAGCAGATCCTGCGGGTGATCCGCCGCGCCGCGCAGCAGCAGGACGAGATCGGGGGGCAGATGCTTGCTCAAGACCGGCTCCGACACGCGGCGGTCAAAGATTGGCGCCGTCCGTTCCTGGAGCGGCGGCCCGGATCAGATGAACGCCTTGATGACCCCTTCTACCGCGGACTCGGTGGCGTCCACCGTATAGGGCTGATCACTCTGCTCAATGGCGGTATCGGGGTCCTTGAGGCCGTGCCCGGTGAGCGTGCAGACCACCGTGGAGCCCTGGGGAATCCGACCCTCCTGGATCTCGGCCACCACGCCGGCTACGGAGGCTGCGGAGGCGGGCTCGCAGAACACGCCGTCGGTAGAGGCCAGCAGCTTCTGCGCCTCCAGGATCTGCGCGTCCTGTACCGAGTCGAACCAGCCGCCTGACTCCTGCTGGACCCGCAGGGCGCTGTCCCAGGAGGCCGGGTTGCCGATGCGGATGGCGGTGGCCACGGTATCCGGACTACCGATGCGGTGGCCCTCGATGATGGGCGCCGAGCCCGAGGCCTGGAAGCCAAGCATGACGGGCTTGCCGCAGCGGTCCTCTTCGGCGTACTCGCTGTAGCCCATCCAATAGGCGGTGATGTTGCCGGCATTGCCCACGGGCAGGGCGTGGTAGTCCGGGGCGCGGCCCAGCTCCTCCACCACCTCGAAGGCGGCGGTCTTCTGCCCCTGCAGGCGGTGCGGGTTGATGGAGTTCACCAGGGTGATGGGGTAGTCCTCGGCGAGCTCGCGGACAATTTCCATGGCGTCGTCGAAATTGCCGCGGATCTGAATCACCTTGGCGCCGTGCATCATGGCCTGGGACAGCTTGCCCAGGGCGATCTTGCCTTCGGGGATGATGACGAAGGCGGTCATGCCGGCCCGGGCGGCGTAGGCGGCCGCCGAGGCGGAGGTGTTGCCGGTGGAGGCACACACCACGGCGCGCGAGCCCTCCTCGAAGGCCTTAGTGACGGCCACGGTCATGCCGCGGTCCTTGAACGACCCGGTGGGGTTCAGACCCTCGAACTTGAGGTAGATCTCGCCTTCGAAGCCCAGCCTGCGGGGCAGGTTGTAGGTGCGGATACAGGGCGTGCGGCCCTCGCCCAGGCTGATGGCGTCGGCGGGATCGTCGATGGGCAGACGACCCGCATAATGCTGGATCAGGCCCGTGTACCGGGTTGCTTTGGTCACTCGCTACTCCGTGGTATCGCCCAGGCGCGCCGGGCTCCGATACGATTGAAAACGGGGGTGGGCCCCGAGTCAGACCGCGTCCACCTCCTCGAGGCGGAGCAGCTGACTGGGGCCGTTGATCACGTCCAGTTGGTCGATGGCCGCCACCGCCCTGCGCATGGCGCGCTCCTTGGTGGTGTGCGTTAGCAGCACCACCGGCACATCCGTGTCACCGGGATGGGGCTCCTTCTGACGGAAGGCCTCGATGGAAATGCCCTCCTCGGAGAGGATGCGCGTCACCTGAGCCAGTACCCCCGGCTGGTCCTGGGCCTGCATGCGCAGGTAGTACTCGGTCTCCACCTCCTCCACGTGGGCCCAGCGCGGCTCCTGCATGCCGTCGGCGCGGAAGCCCAGGTAGGGGACCCGGTACTCCGGAGAGGCGCCCAGGGTGCGCGCCACATCCACCAGGTCGCCCACCACCGCGGAGGCCGTGGGATCGGCGCCGGCGCCGGGACCGTAGTAGAGAGTCGGCCCCACGGCGTCTCCTACCACCTGCACGGCGTTGAATACCCCTTCCACGCTGGCCAGCATGGTGTCCTCCGGGACCAGGGCCGGATGCACCCGCAGCTCGATGCCACCGTCGGGGCCATGCTTGGTAATGGCCAGCAGCTTGATGCGGTAGCCCAGCTCCCCGGCGTAGAGGATGTCCTCGCGGGTGATGCTGCGGATACCCTCGATGTGCAGGGCCTGGTAGTTGATGGGCGCACCGAAGGCCACGGCCGCCACCAGGGCCAGCTTGTGGGCGGCGTCGATGCCGTCCACGTCGAAGGTGGGGTCCAGCTCCGCATACCCAAGGTCCTGGGCCTCCTTCAGGGCATCCTCGAACTCCATGCCCTCGGTGCGCATGCGGGACAGCATGTAGTTGGCGGTGCCGTTGGCGATGGCGTGCACACTCTCTATGCGGTTGCCGGCCAGGCCCTCGCGCAGGGCCTTGATGATGGGAATGCCCCCGGCAACCGCCGCCTCGAAGGCCAGGTCCACGCCCTTTTCCCCGGCGAAGCGGAACAGCTCGTTGCCGCGCTCCGCCAGCAGGGCCTTGTTGGCCGTGACCACCGGCTTGCCGTGCTCCAGCGCCTTGCGCACCAGGGGCTCGGCATTGTCCACCCCGCCCACCAGCTCTATGACGATGTCGATTTCGGGGTCGGTGCAGATGGACTCGGCATCCGTGCCCACGTCGATGCCGTCGAGCTCCACCGGACGGGGCTTGCTCGGGTCCTTCACCGCCACCCGGGTCACCTCCAGGGAGCGGCCCAGGCGCCGCTCGAGGGGCTCGGCATTGCGGCGCAGCAGGCTCACGGTGCCGCCGCCCACCGTGCCCAGTCCCAGAATTCCGACGCGTACTGGATCCACCTTCGGGTCTCCTTCCCCTGTAACCGTTTCCACCGATTTGCCGTTAGGGGCGGCCGTTACTCCTGTGTGGAGCCCAAGGCCGCCGGGGCGTGCGTGCGCATCAACCTGCGGATATTGCGGATGGCCTGCCGGGTCCGGTGCTCGTTCTCCACCAGGCCGAAGCGCACGTAGCCATCCCCGTACTCCCCGAAGCCGATGCCCGGAGAAACGGCCACCGCGGCCTCGTCGAGCAGGAATTTGGTGAACTCCAGGGAGCCCATTTCCCGGAAGGGCTCCGGGATGGGCGCCCATACGAACATGGAGGCCTTGGGCTTTTCCACCGGCCAGCCGGCGTCGTTGAGGCCCTCCACCAGGGTGTTGCGGCGCGCCTCGTAGACCTGCCGATTCTCCTCCACGCAGTCCTGCGGGCCCTCCAGGGCGATGATGGAGGCCACCTGGATGGGCGTGAAGATCCCGTAGTCCAGGTAGCTTTTCATGCGCTTGAGGGCGCCGATGAGCTCGGTGTTGCCGCTCGCGAAGCCCACCCGCCAACCGGGCATGTTGAAGCTCTTGGACAGGGAGTAGAACTCCACCCCGACGTCCTTGGCCCCCGGCACCTCCAGAAAGCTGTGCGCCTTGTAGTCGTCGAAGGTGATGTCCGCGTAGGCGAAGTCGTGGACCACCCACAGCCCGTGCTCCTTGGCGAAGGCCACCACCTTCTCGAAGAACTCCGGTCCCGCCACCGCCGTGGTGGGATTGTGCGGGAAGTTGAGGATCAGCATCTTGGGCTTCGGCCACCCCTCCCGCACCGCTCGCTCCAGCTCGGCGAAGAAGTCCACGTTGGGCCCCATCTCCACGGAGCGCAGATCGCCGCCGGCGATCACCACCCCGTAGGTGTGGATGGGATAGGTGGGATTGGGCGCCAGAACCACATCCCCGGGTCCGATGGTGGCCAGGAGGAGATGGGACAGACCCTCCTTGGAGCCGATGGTGACGATGGCCTCGCTGTCGGGATCGAGCTCCACGTTGTATTTGTCGGCGTAGCGCTGGCACAGGGCCTTGCGCAGCCGGGGAATGCCCTGGGAGGCAGAGTAGCGGTGCGTATCCGGGCGCTGGGCCGCCTCGCAGAGCTTGTCCACGATGTGCTGAGGAGTTGGCCGGTCGGGATTGCCCATGCCGAAGTCCACCACGTCCACGCCGCGCTTGCGTGCCGCCATCTTGCGCTCGTTCACGATGGCGAAGACATACGGCGGCAATCGCTTCATGCGCTGAAAATCATGATCCATGGGGAAAACGTGGCCTCGGCGATAGTCGGTTGAACGAATGGTGGGACGGAGAAATCCAAGAACTTTACTGACGGGGCGCTCAAGGTGTCAAATTATCCCAGGCCGCTTTCGGGGGGAAACCGCCTTGCGCACCGGCCGCCCCCGCCGCCAGACCCATTTCGTGCACAAAAGAGGCATTCATGGACTTCCGTGAGATCCAGACCGAGGGCAGCTACCTGATCCGGGGCTATGCCCCCGGCGAGCTGCGCATAAACGAAGAGCGCTTCAACGAGAGCCTGATGCTCTTCCGGGAATCCATGTGGAGTGGCTGGCTTCCCGAGCGCTCAGGCGACCTGGAGGCCTGGCACCTGGAGCCGCTGGTGGATTCGGGCGTGGAGGTGCTGCTGATCGGCACGGGGGACCGGCTGCAGTTCCCCGAGCCCCGGGTGACGGCGCCGCTCGTCAACAACCGGATCGGGGTGGAGACCATGGATACCCCGGCCGCCTGCCGGACCTACAACCTGCTCATGAGCGAGGACCGGGTGGTTGCGGCGGCGCTGTTCCTCACCGAGCGGGCCGGCTAACGCCCCCACCCTCCCGGTGCGGCTCCTCAGCGGTCGGGCAGCACCTGCAGCGGATCGATGGGGTCCGTGCGCCGGCGCACCTCGAAGTGCAGGGAGTGCTGCTTTGCGGCCCCCGTCTTGCCAACCCGGGCCACCGGCTGCCCCGCATCCACGGTGTCGTCCTCGGCCACGAGGTTCTCCCGGTTATAGGCGTAGGTGGTGAGAAAACCGCCGCCGTGGCGGATAATCACGAGGTTGCCGTAGCCGCGCAGTCCGTCACCCGCGTACACCACCTGGCCGGGAGCGGCCGCCCGCACTTCGGCCCCCGAGGGGGCCGCGATGTCGATGCCGTTGCTGCGGGACCGCCCCTCTGGATCGTAGCTGCGGATAATGCGGCCGCTGACGGGCCAGAGCCAGCCCCCCGGCCCCCCGGCCTCCGCCTGCCCTTGCACCGCCACCTTTTCTACCTTGGGCATTTCCTTGGTGGTGACGTCCTGGCTGTCGGTCCCGGAGCCGCCGCCGTCCCGTCCGCGCCGACCACCCGTATCCCCACCGCCGTCCCCGGATTGCCCGTCCGGCGGAATCAGCCGCAGACGCTGGCTCAATTCCAGACTGGAAGGGTTTTCGATGTCGTTCCAGCGGGCGATCTTGCGATGGTCCACGCCGAAGCGCCGTCCGATGCTGTAGAGGGTGTCCCCCCGCCGGACGTAATAGTACGGGGGCGTGGGGCCGTGATAGCGCGGCGCGTACAGGGGCGGCGGTGCGCCGCACCCCGTCAGGGCGAGGGGCGCGGCGACGGACAAAAACAGGAAAAATCGGGAGCTGCGGCTGGCCACGGTGTCTTCCACAAGGTATATATAGCCAGCCTATCGCATTACCGCGGACGCTTCATCCGCCCGAGTAGAAGCTGTACAGGACCAGTCCGGCCAGAGCCGCAAGGCCTGTCCAGAACACGGCCGGGGACCAGCGCTCCACCTGTTGATAGAGCCGCTCACCGCCCACACGGATGATACCGGCGAGGACAAAAAAGCGGAGTCCGCGACCGGCCAGGGAGCCCACCACGAAGGGCAGCAGGGGCATCTGCAGGCTGCCGGCGCCGATGGTGAACACCTTGTAGGGAATGGGGGTGAGCCCCGCCAGAAATACGGCCCACCCCCCATAGGCGCCGAACCATTCCACGACCCGGGCGTATTCCTCCCGGGCGCCGTAGAAGGCCAGCAGCGGCTCGGCCACCGCCTGGTACAAAAGGGCCCCGATCAGGTAGCCCACCAGCCCTCCCAGAACGGAGGTGACGGTGGTCAGCGCCGCGAAATACCAGGCCTTGCGTGGCCGGGCCAGAGCCATGGGCGCCATGAGCACGTCGGGGGGAACCGGGAACACGGAGGATTCCGCGAAGGAGAGAGTGCCCAGCCAGAGCGGAGCGCGGGGATGGCCGGCCTTGACCAGGGACCAGTGCACCAGGCGTCGGATCATATCAGCCCCTTTTCCACGAGAATTGGCCTATTGCCCGGCTCCCGGTACCGCCCCCGGCCTGCCTTGGACCGTTCGGACACCGGAATTCGGCAATACTTAATGCGCGTCAAGAAAGGTCCTGCCGGAGCGGGCTTCGTCCACCTTCGGGCTACTTCGAGGAGGACGGCGTGCCCGCTTGGTGACGCAGAGGGACGAAGCAGCAGGGACCCAGGTCCTCGGCCTGGAATCCGTCCGGATTGCGCAGCCAGCGGATGAGCCGCTGGTCCTCTCCGGTGCCCACCGGGCCCACCAGACAGCCGCCCACCCGGATCTGGTCGAGGATCTCCTCGGGCGGCCCTTCCGCGCTGGCGGCCATGAGCCCGGCATCGAAGGGTGCGCTTTCCCGCCAGGCGGTTCGGCCGTCACCGTCGCGGAAGCGGACATTCCCGTAGCCCAGCGTGCGCAGGTTCTGCTTTCCGCGCCGCGCCAGCTGGGGCAGCAGCTCCACGGCCCAGACACCGTCCACCAGCTCCGCGAGAACGGCACTCTGGTAACCGGAGCCCGCCCCCACCTCGAGCACCCGCTCCGGGGCCACCTCGAGCACCGCCTCCGTCATACGCGCCACTTCCCAGGGCTGGGACAGGGTCTGGCCCCAGCCAATGGGCAGTGCGGTATCCTCGTACGCCCGGGTCGCCAGCGCCTCGTCGACGAACAGGTGGCGCGGCACCCGCTGCATGGCCGAAAGCGCCGCCTCGCTCCCGATACCCCGGGCGCGCAGGCCGTCGACCATGCGCTCCCGGGTGCGGGCCGAGGTCATTCCTGTTCCGGAGTCATGGGGGCGCCTTGGAGCCACCCCTCGATCTCCTGCATGGATTCGTAGTGGGTCATGTCCAGCCCCAGGGGGGTAACCGATACATACCCGGAGCGCACCGCGTGAAAGTCGGTTCCGGGGCCGGAATCGGCTTCCGGACCGGCGGAGCCGATCCAGAAAATGGTCTCGCCGCGCGGGTCCTTGTCCACCACCACCCGCTCGCTCGCGTGGCGATTGCCCAGGCGGGTCACCTGGACCCCCTTCAGCTCCTCGAAGGGCAGGTCGGGGATATTGACGTTGAGGATCAGCTGCGGAGGGAGCTGGTGGGTACACAGGAGCTGCCCCGTCAGGTGGGCGGCCACCCGCGCGGCGGTCTCGAAATGGGTGGCATTGCGTCCCACCAGGGAAACGGCCATGGAGGGGGTGTCCAGGTGGCGGGCCTCGACGGCCGCCGCCACGGTGCCGGAATAGACCACGTCATCCCCCATATTGCTACCGTGGTTGATTCCGGATACCACCACCGTGGGCTCCACCTCGAAGACGCCGCCCAGGGCGATATGCACGCAATCGCTGGGGGTGCCGTCGATGGCGAAGGTGTCCTCGGTTATGCGACGCGCGCGAAGAGGATGGAGAAGGGTCAGGGCATTGCTGGCGGCGCTGCGGTCCGCCTCGGGAGCCACCACCAGAACCTGATCCACGGCACGCAGATGCTCGCTGAGCGCCTGGATACCGCGGGCCCGATAGCCATCGTCGTTACTGATCAGAATCACCGGAGCAAGCCCTCGGCCCACTTATAGAGGCGGGCCTGCCCGGCCCGAGCGATATAGGGAGGAAAAAGCTGGATGAGGAATATGGTCGGGGCGAGAGGATTTGAACCTCCGACCACTTGCGCCCCATGCAAGTGCGCTACCAGACTGCGCTACGCCCCGAACAGAAGTTGATATTCTAGGGAAACCGGAGACCGTGGTCAATCCATGCCTTGCTTTTCCCGGGCATCGAGATCGGCCAGGAGGGCGGACAGCTCCCCGCGCACCTCGCGCAGCACGGCCATCGCGCTGGCCTCGCCCTCGGCGGAGCCGCCCTCGTTCAGGCGGTCGCGGGCCCCCTCGATGGTGTACTTGCGCTCCCAGAGCAGATATCGGATACGCTGGACCAGCCGCACGTCCTCCGGCCGATAATAGCGCCGGTTGCCGCTGCGCCGCAGGGGCCGCAGCTGGGAGAATTCCTCCTCCCAGTAACGCAGCACGTGCGGCTCCACACCGCACAGCTCCGCCGCTTCCCGGATTCCGAAGAACCGCTTGTCGGGAAGCGGGGCGCCTTCACTCATTCCACGGGCTCGCCGTTCACCCGGCCCTTGAGCACTTGGCTGGGCCGGAAATTGACCACCCGGCGGGCGGTGATGGTCACCTCCTCCCCCGTCTTGGGGTTGCGCCCCGGCCGGGGCGGCTTGTCTCGAAGCTCGAATTTCCCGAAGCCGGAGAGCTTCACCTCCTCTCCGTTGGCCAGGGCCAACCGTATCTCATCCAAGCTGGTCTCCACGAGCTCCCGGGCCTCTTTCTTGCTGAACCCGATCCGGTCGTGGAGCATTTCCACCAGGTCCGCCTTGGTAATTGCCAATCTGGACCCCTCAATATTCGTGTTCGGACGGTAAAGCCTCCGGAGTCCGCCACGCCGGGGCGGTGCGGCTCCGGAGACCTAGTGAAGCAGGATCTTGGGGAAGGGCCTCCCGTGCGGCATCAAGCTCGAAGGGTCGCCCCCAGTCGATTCCCGAACCGCTCCACCAACTGGGAGACGGCGGCATCGATCTGCTCGTCGGTGGGCGTCTCGTCACGGGCCTGGAGTGTCAGCGACAAGCCCATGCTTTTAAAGCCTTCCTCGATGCCCTTGCCAGTGTAAACGTCAAAAATTTGCCAGTCCACGAGACTCAGCGGACCCTCCTCCAGTCCTTCGGCCAGCAGGCCCTCCAGGGCCGCCGCCGTGACGGCCTCCGGAACCACAACCGCCAAGTCCCTGTGCGTCACCGGGAGGCGGGATACCGGCTGGTACCGGGGCACCCCCCCAGAGTGGCCACGAAGCACTTCCAGATCAAGCTGGTAAAGCACCGTACCCATACTTACTTCCACCGCCTCGGCCAGGGAGGGATGCAGGGTTCCGAGCCAGCCGGTCTCCTCACCGTCCACCAGGATCCGCGCCGCTTGGCCCGGATGCAGGGCGGGATGGGTGTCGGCCACGAGCTCGGTCCGGCGGGAGCTTACCCCGGCCCGGCGCAGGAGGGCCTCGACGTCTCCCTTGGCATCGAAAAAGTCCGCCGAGCGCTTGCGGCCTTCCCAGTGGGGCGGGTCCACGGGTCCCGCGAGGAGGCCGCCGATGGCATCCCGCTGCTGTAGGGCGCCCTCCCGTTGCGGGAATACGCGGCCCAGCTCGAACAGCCGCAGCCGATGATTCTGGCGCGCCTGGTTGGCCGCGGCGGTCTCAAGCAGTCCGGCGAACAGATCGGGACGCATCACCGACTGCTCCCGCGAGAGCGGGTTGGCGAGGGCAAGCGGGTCGGCCTCGGGATCGAGCCTGGCCACGATCTCGGGGTCCACGAAACTGTAGGTGATCACCTCGCGGTAGCCGCGATCCACCAGAGCCTGGCGCAGGGGTCGGTCCTGGACGTCGGTTTCGTAGCCAGCGTGCGGCTCCATGGGGCCGACCATGCGGGCAGTGGGCAGCTGGTCGTAGCCGTGGAGGCGGGCGACCTCCTCGATCAGGTCGGCTTCCAGAGTGAGATCGAAGCGGAAGGACGGCGGCACCACCTCCCACTCCTCGCCCTCCTCTTCCGCCTCGAAGCTCAGGCGGCGAAAAGCGTCGCCCATTGCCTCGGCGCCGAGGTTCGTGCCCAGGCGGGCATCCGCCCGTGCGGGCCGGAAGGGAATGACGGGGCGCTGCGGCAGATCAGCCTCGTTGACCCCCTCCACCACCGGCCCGGCCTTGCCCCCTGCCAGCTCCACCAGCAAGGACGTCGCCCGCTCCATGGCGATCACGGGCAAGTGGGGATCGACGCCCCGCTCGAAACGGTGGCTGGCATCGGTGTGCAGCCCGAGCTTCCGGGCCCGACCGGCCACCGCGCCAGGCCGGAAGTGGGCCGCCTCGAGGAAGACATTGGCGGTGGCCTCCCCCACCGCTGTGGCTTCCGCCCCCATCACGCCCGCGACGGCCTGAACGCCGGCGTCGTCGGCGATCACCAAGGCGCCGGCTTCCAGTTCCGCGGCGCTGCCGTCCAGCAGGGTCACCGGCTCCCCGGAGCGGGCGTGCCGCACACGGACATCCCCGGTGAGCCGGTCGTTGTCGAAGGCATGCAGGGGCTGGCCCAGCTCCAGCATGACGTAGTTGGTGATATCCACCAGCAGCGATACGGGTCGGACGCCGCAGCGGCGCAGACGTTCCTGCATCCAGAACGGGGTCCTCCGACTGGGATCCACCTCCTCCACCACCCGACCCAGATAGCGGGGGCAATCGGGCCCCGCCTCCAGATGAACGCCACGGCGCGTCTCCAGGACCGGCGTAACCGGCCCAAGGGGCGGCCCCACCAGGGGACAGTCCGCGAGCGCGGCCACCTCCCGGGCCACTCCCGCGATGGAGAGGCAGTCGCCCCGGTTGGGGGTCAGATCGAGCTCCACCACCGTATCGTCGAGCTCCAGGTATTCCAGGACCGGCGCGCCCACCGGGGCATCCGCGGGCAGGATCATCAGCCCTGCGGATTCCTCGGCGAGGCCCAGCTCCGTCTCCGAGCACAGCATGCCTTCGGAGACCTCGCCGCGCAGCTTGCTCTTCTTGATCTTCAGGCCGTTGGGCAGCAAAGCGCCCGGCACCGCCACCGGGACCTTGTCCCCGGGCCCCATGTTGTCGGCCCCACACACAATGGATCGCGCGTGCCCTTCCCCGGCGTCCACGGTGCACAGGGAAAGCCGGTCGGCATTCGGATGCTGTTCGCAGGTCTCGATAACCCCCACGAGGACCATGTCGAGGCCCTGTCCGAGGTATTCGGTGCCCTCCACTTCCAGGCCGGCCATGGTCAGGCGATGGACCAGGCTCGCCTGGTCCCAGTCGTGCTCCACCCACTCCGCGAGCCAGCGCTCACTGAACCGCATCGGTGTTCCTTCCCGTTGCTCTAGCGTAATACCCGACAGGACCGCGGCGGGCACGGGGAACCCGCGTTTCGACCGGAACCTCGATCCGGCGGCCGCTCCCTGCTCCCCGGACTATTCCCCGCGCTCCCGGGTGCTCCTTGGCTGCTGTTCGGCGCAGCCGGACTATCCAGCCTGGAACTGCGCCAGGAAGCGCACGTCGTTCTCGAAGAACAGGCGCAGGTCGTCCACTCCGTAACGCAGCATGGTAAGCCGCTCCACGCCCATGCCGAAGGCCAGGCCGCTGTACTTGTCGGCGTCGATGCCCACGTGACCGAAGACGTTCGGATGGATGAGCCCTGCGCCGAGCACCTCCAGCCAGCCGGTATGCTTGCACACCCGGCAGCCCGCTCCATCGCAGATCACGCAGCCGATGTCCACCTCCGCCGAGGGCTCCGTAAAGGGGAAATACGAGGGGCGGAAGCGTACCGGCAGGTCGTCCCGCTCGAACAGCCGTTGCAGGAAGTCCTGCAACAGCCCCTTTAGGTGGGCGAAGGTAACCCCCTCGTCCACCACGAGCCCCTCAACCTGGTGGAACATGGGGGTATGGGTCACATCGCTGTCGCACCGGAACACGCGGCCGGGGGCGATGGTCCGCAGCGGAGGCTCCCGGTCGTCCATGACGCGGATCTGTACGGGGCTGGTATGGGTGCGGAGCAGCCAATCCTCCCCGAAATAGAAGGTGTCGTGCATCATCCGCGCGGGATGATCCTCGGGGATATTGAGGGCCTCGAAATTGTGGAAGGTATCCTCGATCTCCGGCCCTTTGTCCACCTCGAACCCCATGGAGACGAACAGGTCCTCGATGCGCTCCAGCATGCGCGTCACCGGATGGAGGCTGCCCACGTCGGTATTCCGGCCCGGCAGGGTCACATCCACCCGTTCGGCCTCCAGACGGCGCTCCAGCTCCACCCGGGCCACCTCTTCCCTGCGCGCCTCCAGGGCCTCCTGCACGGCTTCCTTGGCGGCGTTAACCGCCTGGCCGGCTTCCTTGCGCTCCTCGGGGGCGAGCTGGCCCACCTGCTTGAGGAGCTCGGTAAGCTCGCCCTTCTTTCCCAGGAATTGGACGCGCAGACGCTCCAGCGCATCCAGGGAGTCGGCGTCCCGGATTTCCTGCTCCGCCCGATTGCGAATGGCCTCCAGCTTTTCCTGCATGTTCGCTCCGCGAATTGCACAAGGGTGGGATCGGGGTTGTCGCTGGGTGTCCGCCCCCCAAACACAAAGGGAGAAAGGGCAAAGCCCTTTCTCCCCTGCGATGCCGATTCCCGTTCGGGATAGGGCCCTTAAGCCGCCTGGGCTTCCTTGGCCACCTCGACCATCTTGGCGAAAGCTTCCTTGTCCCGCACCGCGAGGTCGGCGAGCACCTTCCGATCCACCTCAACCCCGGCATTGCGCAGGCCATTGATGAAGCGGCTATAGCTCAACCCGTGCTCGCGGGCACCGGCGTTGATGCGGGTTACCCAGAGCCGCCGGAAGTCGCGCTTCCGTTGTTTGCGGTCACGATACTGGTATTGCGCCGCGCGCTCGACGAATTCGTTGGCGACCCGGAAGCAGTTCTTCTTCCGGCCCTGAAAGCCCTTCGCCTGTTTCAGGACTTTCTTGTGGCGACGGTGCGTTTCGACTCCACGCTTCACTCGTGGCATGAGGCATTACTCCTTGGATCTTCGCTCCCCACGCAGATCCCTTCCCGGGTCCCCGCAGGGGTCCAATGGATTCCGGCGGCCCCTTCGGAGGGCCGCCCCGGCTCCCGAAACGGGCTCAGGAGTACGGCAGCATCCGGCGCACGTTGCCCTCTTCCACCTTGGAAACGAGATCCGGCTTGCGCAGGTTACGCTTGCGGTCCCGGTCCTTTTTGGTGCGGATGTGGCTGTAGTGCGAGCTCCGGCGCTTGATCTTGCCGCGGGCGGTGACCTTGAAGCGCTTGGCCGCCCCGCGGTTGGTCTTCATCTTGGGCATGACGACGGCTCTCTCTCGTCCTGAGCATGGGAAAACGAAAAGTACGCAGAAGGCCGATACGGCCCGGCCTTTTAATGCTTGAGCGGGGTGACCACCATGATCATCTGGCGCCCTTCCAGCTTGGGCTGCTGCTCCACCTTCCCGTACTCCCCGAGGTCTTCCTCGATGCGCTGGAGGATCCCCCGGCCGATGTCCTGGTGCAGCATTTCCCGGCCGCGGAAGCGCATGGTTACCTTGACGCGGTCCCCGTGCTTCAGGAACCGGATGGCGTTCCGCAGTTTGACCTGGTAGTCATGCTGATCCGTCTTGGGCCGGAATTTGACTTCCTTGAGCTGGACCTGCTTGGTCTTGGCCTTGGCCTTGTGTGCCTGCTTGCTGGCTTCGTACTTGTACTTGCCGTAGTCCATGATCTTGCACACAGGCGGCTCCGCCTGCGGCGAGACCTCGACAAGGTCAAGCCCCGCCTCGTCCGCTCTATCGAACGCTTCCTGGAGGGAAACAACGCCTACCTGCTCTCCCTCGGCATCAACCAGCCGGACCTCTTCAGCCTCGATGTCCTCGTTGACGCGAGGTTGTTTCTCCTGTTTAGCGATCTCTAGCCCTCCGATTCGATCTGCTTGCTATCGACCTCGTCCCGCAGGCGGTCGATAAACGTGCCAAGGTCCGTAGCACCCAGATCCTCCCCGGATCGATGGCGCACGGATACCTGGCCGGACTCCATTTCCTGGTCCCCCACCACGAGCATGTAAGGGACCTTGTCCATGGTATGCTGACGTATTTTAAAGCCGACTTTCTCGTTCCTCAAGTCGGCTTCCGCCCGAAATCCGGCATTTTTCAGCTCGTTTGCCACCTCGGCGGCATAGTCGCCCTGCTTGTCGGTGATGGGCAGCACCTGGGCCTGAACGGGAGCCAGCCAAGCCGGGAACTTTCCGGCGTAATGCTCGACCAGCACGCCGAAGAACCGTTCCAGAGAGCCGAAGATGGCCCGGTGGATCATAATCGGCCTGGAGCGCCCGCTTTCCTCGTTCACATACTCCAAGTCGAACCGCTCCGGCAGGTTGAAGTCAAGCTGGACCGTGGAGCACTGCCACTGCCGGCCGATGGCGTCGCGAATCTTGAAGTCGATCTTGGGCCCGTAAAAGGCGCCTCCGCCTTCGTCGAGGTGGTATTCCATGCCCTGGCGCTCGATGGCCCCGCGCAGCGCGCTGGTGGCCTTTTCCCAGATATCGTCCGAGCCCACGGACTTCTCCTCCGGGCGCGTGGAGAGATAGAGGTCCACATCGTCGAAGCCGAAGGTGCGCAGGACCCGCATGGTCAGGTCCAGGACCCCCGCGATCTCCGTCTCCATCTGGTCTTCCCGGCAGAAGATGTGGGCATCGTCCTGGGTGAAGCCGCGCACGCGCATCAGCCCGTGCAGGGCGCCACTCATCTCATAGCGGTAGACGGTGCCGAGCTCCGCCCAGCGGATGGGCAGCTCCCGGTAGGAGCGCAGCTGGTCCTTGTACACAAGCACATGGAACGGGCAGTTCATGGGCTTGATCTCGAAGGGGTGCCCTTCCACCTCCATGGGAGGATACATGGAGTCGCTGTAGAAATCGGCATGGCCCGAGGTGCACCACAGGTCGTAATCGGCCACGTGCGGGGTGTACAGGAACTCGTAGCCGTCCCGCTCGTGCTCGTTGCGCCAGTAGTCCTCGATATTCCGCCGGATCCGGGCGCCCTTGGGGTGCCAGAACACCAGCCCGCCGCCGGCGTCCTCCTGGATGGAGAACAGGTCGAGCTGCTGGCCGATGCGCCGATGGTCCCGCTTTTCCGCTTCTTCAAGCTGCGTCAGATAGCGCTTGAGGGACTTCTTGTCGGGCCAGGCGGTCCCGTAGACGCGCTGCAGCATTTCGTTGCGGGCGTCCCCCCGCCAGTACGCGCCGGACACCTTGGTAAGCTTGAAGGCCTTCAGCTTCCCGGTGCTCGGCACGTGCGGTCCGCGACAGAGGTCTACGAACTCCCCCTGCCAGTAGACGGACACGTCCTCGCTGTCCGGGATCTCACCGATGATCTCGGCCTTGTACTCCTCACCCTGCTCGCGGAAGAAGCGCACCGCCTCGTCGCGCGGCCACACTTCCCGCTTCACGGGCTCGTCACGCTCGGCGATCTCGGCCATCTTGTCCTCGATGGCCTCCAGATCCTCGGGAGTGAAGGCCCGCTCGTAGGCGAAGTCGTAGTAGAAGCCGTTCTCCACCACGGGACCGATTGTCACCTGTGCCTCCGGGAACAGCTCCTTCACCGCCTCCGCGAGCAAGTGCGCCGTGGAGTGCCGGAGCACCTCCAGGCCCTCCTCGTCCTCGGAGGTGACAATGGCGACTTCCGCGTTGTCGGGAACGGTGTGGGAGAGATCCACTAGACGGCCGTTCACCTTGCCGGCCACCGCGGCCTTGGCGAGGCCGGAGCCGATTTCCGCGGCGACATCACCAACGGTGACAGGCTGGTCGAACTGTTTTATGGACCCGTCGGGCAGGGATACGGATGGCACAGCGGCCTCCCGTGGTTGCTTGGACCGAGAATGGATTGCAGCAGAAACACCGAACTTTGGCCCATCCCTTCGGGCCAAGTTCCCCCCAAACAAAAAAAGGCATCCGGCCGGATGCCTCGGGTCAGGAAGATGGTAGGCGCGGGCGGTTTCGAACCGCCGACCTCTACCGTGTCAAGGTAGCGCTCTCCCGCTGAGCTACGCGCCTGTCAGGAATTCAAAAAAGTACCACCCCTGCCCCCCCGGGGTCAACCTGAGGGCCACCGACGCAGCAGCCCCTCGAACCGGGAAAGCGATAAGGCCCCGGGCGCGTCCGGGGCCTTATCCGCGCGCCACTTCGATGGCCCGCTTAGATCCCCTGCACCGCGTAGAGGCAGAGGTCCACCAGTGGTCCCGGGATGATGCCGAGCAGCAGCACACCCAGGGCGTTCAGGGAAAGCATGCCGCTGGCGAGCACGTCCCCGTCGGGACGGAGCTGCCCTTCCGGGGCGTCGAAGTACATCACCTTGATGACGCGCAGGTAATAGAAAGCACCGATCACGGCCATCAGCACGCCGAACACCGCCAGCTCCACCATGCCCGCCTGCACCGCGGCCTGGAACACGTACAGCTTGGCCATGAAACCGCCGGTGGGCGGGATACCGGCCATGGCGAACATAAGGATCATCAGCAGGAAGGCCTTCCAGGGGTGGGTCTGGGAGAGCCCGGCGTAGTCCTGGATGCGGTCGCCGCTGACGCCCTGCCGGTGCATGAGGCTGACCATGCCGAAGGCGGCGCCCCCCATGAGAGTGTACATGATCATGTACATCATAACCGGCATATAGCCGATATCGGCGGTGGGAGCCGCGGCCAGCCCGATGAGCAGATAGCCCACGTGCGCGATGGCGGAATAGGCGAGCATGCGCTTGAGGCTACTCTGCGCGATGGCCACCACATTGCCGATGATCAGGGACAGCACAGCCAGGATGGCGGCCATCTCCTGCCATTGGGCGGCCATGGGACCGAGACCGTCCACCATGACCCGCATAACCAGCGCGAAGGCGGCCAGCTTCGGGGTGGAGGCCAGCAGCGCGGTAACCGGCGACGGAGAGCCCTGGTAAACGTCCGGGACCCACATGTGGAACGGCACGGCGCCGAGCTTGAAGGCCAGCCCGATGGCGACGAACACCACGCCCATGACCATGAGCGGGTCCTCGGCGCCCATCTCGGCGGCATGGGCCGCGATATCGGCGATCACCAGGCTGCCGCTGGCCCCGTAAAGCAGGGAGAGTCCGTAGAGGAACACGCCGGAGGCAAGGGAGCCCAGGATGAAGTACTTGAGCGCGCCCTCGGTGGCGGGAACCGAATCCCGGTCCATGGCGATCATGGTATACAGCGACAGGGACATGAGCTCGAGGCCCAGGTAGGCCATGAGCAGGGTCCCCGCGGAGGCCATGAGCATCATGCCGATGGCGGCCAGGAGGACAAGGAGGAAGAATTCTCCCTTGTACATCTCCAGACGCTGGAGCGGCCGGCGGGCGTAGATCACCACCAGGGCGGTCATGCCCAGCAGCACGGTCTTGAGCACTCCGCTCAGCGGATCGTGGATGAAGTGCCCGTTGAATGCCGTCTCCCGAGCCCCGGGAAGGGTATTCACGGCCAACAGGCCACCCACCAGCAGGGTGAGCACCGTGGCGGCATAGGTGATGCCGCGCTGCTCGGGCTTCAGATATAGATCCAGGACCAGGATGAAGCAGGCCATTACCACCACGAAAAGCTCGGGGAGGATGGCCCCCAGGTCGCTCGCTGAAAACTCCATGCGTTCCTACCCTCTTACCCTGTCTCGCAACCGGCGATCAGAGCTTGGTGGTGTTGACCTGCTCGACCAGCTGCGTGACCGAGCTATCCATGATCTCCAGGAAAGGCGCCGGCCACAGGCCCATCAGGAGCACCAACGCGGCGAGGGGCGCGAACACCCACTTCTCCCGCCGGGACATGGGCGGCATTTCCTTTTCCACTTTCTCGGAGGTGATCGATCCGAATATCACCCGCTTGTACAGCCAAAGCGTGTAGGCCGCCCCGAGGATGAGGGTGGTGGCGGCCAGGATGGCGAACCAGGGCTCCACCTTGAAGGCCCCCAGGATCACCATGAACTCGCCCACGAACCCGGAGGTTCCGGGGAGCCCGGCATTGGCCATGGCGAACAGCATGAAGAAGGCGGCGAACACCGGCATCACGTTGGCGACCCCGCCGTACTCGCTTATCAGGCGTGTGTGCAGGCGGTCGTACATGACCCCGATGCACAGGAACAGGGCGGCGGACACGAACCCGTGGGAGATCATCTGCACGAGTCCGCCGGCGATACCCTGGCTGTTGAACATGAAGTAGCCCAGGGTCACGAAGCCCATGTGCGCGATGGAGGAATAGGCCACCAGCTTCTTCATGTCCTCCTGGACCAGCGCCACCAGCCCGATGTAGACCACGGCCACCAGGGATACGGCGATCACCAGCCAGGCCAGCTCGTGGCTGGCGTCCGGAGTGATGGGCAGCGTGAAGCGGAGGAAGCCGTAGCCGCCCATTTTCAGCATGATGGCCGCCAGGATCACCGAGCCCGCCGTCGGAGCCTCCACGTGGGCGTCCGGCAGCCAGGTATGCACCGGCCACATGGGCACCTTCACGGCGAAGCCGATGAGGAAGGCCAGGAAGATCCAGATCTGCTCGGACAGCGACAGGGGCACCTCGTGCATGGCGAGGATGTCGAAGGTCCCCGCTTGGCTGTACAGGTAGATCAGAGCCACCAACAACAGCACCGAGCCCAGGAAGGTGTAGAGGAAGAACTTTATGGTGGCATAGATGCGGTTCGGCCCGCCCCAGATCCCGATAATGAGGAACATTGGGATCAGCATGGCCTCCCAGAACACGTAGAACAGCACCGCGTCCAGGGCGGAGAACACCCCGATCATGATGCCGTTCATGATCAGGAAGGCCGCCATGTACATGGGCACCCGCCGGGTGATGGCTTCCCAGGAGGACGCCACGGCGATCACCGTGGAAAAGGAGGTGAGCAGCACCAGGAGAACCGACAGGCCATCCACACCCAGCTTGTAGTGGATGTCGAAGGCGGATATCCATACCCGGTCCTCCACGAACTGCATCCCCGCCGTTCCGGTATCGAAGCCCAGCACGAGCAGGGTGGTCACCAGAAATACCGCCCCGGACACCACCAGGGCCAGCCACCGGGCCATTTCGTCACGATTGGGTCCCAGGGCCAGGACCAGCACCCCGCCCAGAATGGGCAGCCAGATGGATAAACTCAGGATGGGCAGCTGTTCCACGAGGTCCTCTCCCGAAGAAATTTCCCGGATCGACGGTTTACCGGATCAAGTACCAGCTGACCAGGACGAACACCCCGATCAGCATGGAAAAAGCGTAGTGATAGACGTAGCCGCTCTGGATCGTGCGCAGGCGCGCGGCCAGTTCTGCGACACGGCGGGTGCTGCCGTTGACCAGAGCGCCGTCGATGAGCTGCTGGTCGCCGCGGCGCCAGAGTACCCGACCCAGCCCTATGCCCCCCTCGGCGAAGACGCGCTCGAAGAGCTCGTCGAAGCCGTACTTCTTGGTGAGTATCGGGTAGATGGGCCCGCTCATGTCGGCGATCTTGGACGGCAGGTCCCGACGAACCATGTACAGGTAGTAGGCGAGGCCGATTCCGCCCACCGCCAGCACCAGCGGGATATACTTACTCCAACCGGCATGGTGATGCGCCAGCTCGTGAAGTACGTCGTGGTGATGGTCCACGAAGATGGCACCGCCGAAGTAATCCCCGAACACCACCGGCTCCAGCCACACGTACCCGGCGAACACCGACGGAATCGCCAACAGGATCAACGGCACGGTGATGACCCGGGGCGATTCGTGCACGTGCGACTTGGTGTGCTCGTCCATGCGCTCCGGGCCATGGAAGGTCATGAAATACATCCGGAAAGTGTACAGGGCCGTAATCACAACGCCGGCGAGCACCGCGAAATAGGCGAAGCCGGCCCCGGGCGTATGGGACAGGGCGGCCGCCTCGATGATGGTGTCCTTGGAGTAGTAGCCGGCGAAGGGCCAGATGCCGGCCAGTGCCAGGGAGCCGATCAAAAAGGTCCAGTGGGTCACGGGCATGTACTTGCGCAGCCCACCCATCTTGCGCATATCCTGTTCATCCAGGACGGCGTGAATGGCCGAGCCCGCGCCCAGGAACAGCAGCGCCTTGAAGAAGGCGTGGGTCATGAGGTGGAAGATGCCCGCCGCGTAGGCGGAAACACCCATGGCCACCACCATGTATCCCAGCTGGCTCAGGGTGGAGTACGCCACAACCCGCTTGATGTCGTTCTGGACCAGACCGATCAGGGCCATGAACAGCGCCGTCGCGGCGCCCACGATCAGCACCACGGCGAGGGCCGTCTCGCTATGCTCGAAGATGGGCGACAGCCGAGCCAGCATGAACACGCCGGCGGTCACCATGGTGGCGGCGTGAATCAGCGCGGAAATGGGCGTCGGACCTTCCATGGAATCCGGCAGCCAAACATGCAGCGGCACCTGGGCGGACTTGCCCATTGCACCCACGAACAGGGCGATGGCGATAAAGGTAACCACCGACCATTCCCATCCGGGGATGAGGGCGAAGGTGGCATGCCCCAGCTCACCCACCTGCTCGAAAACCGCGTCGTACTGAAGGGTCCCGAAGTAGGCGTAGATGGCCGCGATACCGAGGACGAACCCGAAATCCCCGACCCGGTTGACCAGGAAGGCTTTCAGGTTGGCGGCGATCGCCGTGGAGCGCTTGTACCAGAAGCCGATCAGCAGGTAGGAGACCAGCCCCACCCCTTCCCAGCCGAAGAACAGCACCAGGAAGTTGTTGCCCATGACCAGCATGAGCATGAAGAAGGTGAACAGGGAGATGTAGCTGAAGAAGCGGTTATAACCCGGATCGCCGTGCATGTAGCCGATGGTATAGACATGCACAAGCAGGCTCACGAACGTGACCACCGTCATCATCAGGGCGGTGAGGGGGTCGATGAGGAAGCCCACCTCCAGGCTGAGGTCACCGCTCACCAGCCAGTTGTAGACGGTCCCGTTAAAGGTGCCGCCCTGGAGCGTATCGGCAAGCACGTAGAGGGAAAGGAGGAAGGACGCGGCCACCCCCGGGATGGCCCAGCGGTGCCCGACCTCCCGGTCGCTCAGGGCCTTTGTCCCGGCCATGATGGCCCCCGCCAGCGAAGCCAGCGGGATCAGCAGGTAAAGCACTTCCATGATTACCGCTTCCCCTAACGAATCGTTGATCGCACCCCGGCCGCGTGGACCGGGGCCCCTTTTGGTCTTTGGTCCAGGGGCGGACCGCTAACCTTGCAGGCTGTTGATGTCGTCCACGTCGATGCTGCGCTTGTTGCGGAAGAACAGCACCAGGATGGCCAGCCCCACGGCCGCTTCCGCCGCCGCCACGGTCAGGATGAAGAAGACGAAAACCTGGCCGTCCAGGTTATTGAGGTGCTGACTGAAGGCGATGAAGTTCATGTTCACCGCCAGCAGGATCAGCTCGATGGCCATGAGGATGGTAATGACGTTCTTCCGGTTGAGGAAAATCCCCATGACGCCGATGGCGAACAGGATTGCCCCCAGCACCAGGTAATTGGAAAGCGGAATCATGCGATCTCCAGGGTCCGGATCGGGACGGGGTCCCGGGTCCTATTGCTCGGTCGATTGGCTCGATTCGGAGGGCATATCCACCATCCGAAGGCGGTCGCCCCGCTTCACCCGCACCTGATCGCCGGGCGCCTGGTATTTGGAATCCGGCCGGCGCCTGAGCGTCAGAGCAATGGCGGCCACGAGCGCCACCAGCAGGACCAGCGCCGCCACCTCGAAAGGTAGGAAGTACTCGGTGTACAGCACCCTACCCAACAGCGTGGTATTGCCCGCGGCCTCGCCGCCCAAGGCGCTTTCGCCGCCGATGACCGGCCCCCCGCCCCCGGCGGACAGCGCCATGGCCATCTCCACCACCAGGATGAAGGCGATCGCCGCCCCGAGCGGAAGATAGTTGAGAATCCCCTCCCGCATTCGGGACAGGTTGATGTCGAGCATCATGATCACGAACAGGAAAAGCACCATGACCGCGCCGACGTACACCAGGATCAGGGTGAAGCCGAGGAATTCGGCGCCCGCGAGAATGAACAGGGCGGAGCCGTTGAAGAAGGCCAGTACCAGGAACAGCACCGAGTGCACCGGGTTGCGGGCCGAAATCACCATGAAGGCGGAGGCCACCAGAATGGTGGCGAACAGATAGAAAATGGCCTCTAGGGCAGACATGGTCCCTGTAATTCCTCGCTTGCGGGCTATCGATGATGTTTCGGGCTCGGGCATAAACGTCCCGACCCGCAGCTCACGCAGGCCACAACCCGGGCCCGACCTCGCCGGCACTCAGCGGTACGGCGCATCCTGACGGCGGGCCTCGGCGATCTCGGCTTCGTACTGGTCGCCGATGGCCAGGAGCTTTTCCTTGCCGTACACCAAGTCGCCGCGTTCCTCTCCGTGGAACTCGAAGATGTGGGTCTCCACGATGGAGTCCACCGGACAGGACTCCTCACATAAGCCGCAGTAGATGCACTTGGTGAGGTCGATATCGTAGCGGGTGGTCCGACGGGTGCCGTCGTCCCGCTCCTCGCTCTCGATGGTGATGGCAAGCGCGGGACACACCGCCTCGCACAGTTTGCAGGCGATGCAGCGCTCCTCCCCGTTGGGGTAGCGCCGAAGGGCGTGGAGACCCCGGAACCGCGGCGACATGGGCGTATATTCGTCCGGGTATTGGACGGTGACCTTCCGTTTGAAGATGTGGCGGCCAGTGAGCATAAGACCGCGCCACAGCTCCGTCAAAAAGAAGGCCTGAAAGAACCTTGCGCCGGACATTACTCGAACTCCCATCTATCAGTGGAATACCGGGGCCAAGGGGGTCAGATTGGCCACAGCTATCACCAGGATCCATACCAGTGTCACCGGGATGAACACCTTCCATCCCAACCGCATGATCTGATCGTAGCGGTAGCGCGGGAAGGTTGCCCGGAACCAGAGGAAGAAGAACAGGAAGAGGGCCGTCTTCAGCAGCAGCCACACGGGCCCCGGAATCCAGGTGAACGGCGCCACCGGCAGCGGAGCGTCCCAACCGCCCAGGAACAGCAGGGCGGTCAGGATGGAGATCAGGATCATGTTGGCGTATTCGGCCAGGAAGAACAGGGCGAAGGTCATGCCCGCATATTCCACATGGAATCCGGCCACGATCTCCGATTCCCCCTCGGCCACGTCGAAGGGTGCCCGGTTGGTCTCCGCCACACCGGAGATGAAGTAGACCACGAAAAGGGGCAGAAGGGGAAGGAAGTACCAGTTCCAGATGCCACCGGTTTGCGCCGCGACGATCTCGCCGATGTTCAGGCTGTTGGCCGCCATGATCACGCCGATCAGAGCGAAGCCCATGGCAATCTCGTAGGCGATCATCTGGGCCCCCGCGCGCATGGAGCCGAGGATCGCGTACTTCGAGTTGGCCGCCCAGCCGGCCATGATCACGCCGTAGATGCCCAGCGCGGTCACCGCCAGCAGGAACAGCAGGCTGACGTCGATGTCCGCGAGCACCGGGGTTATCTCCCCGAAGGGCGTGTCATAGGTCGGCCCGAAGGGAATCACCGCCCATGCGAGCAGGGCGGGTCCCAGCGACATCAAGGGGGCAATGATGTACACGCCCTTGCTCGCCTGTGCGGGGAAGATGGATTCCTTCAGGAGGAGCTTCAGTCCGTCGGCGATGGGCTGGAGCCAGCCCCGCGGCCCGACCCGATTGGGCCCCACCCGCATCTGGATGTAGCCGATGACCTTGCGCTCGGCGAAGGTCAGGTAGGCCACCGAGAGCATCACCGGAGCCACGATGGCCACGATCTGGACCAGAATCCAGGCCACCGGAAGGACGTATTCGAATGTCCATGAGGCCAAGGTCATCCATCACCCCTCAAGTTTGGTAGCCAGAGCCCGGGCCGGAAAATGCGGCCGGCCCAGGCTACTTGTTCGTTTCGACGCGCACGTACCCGTGAGCGGGCCCCAAGGCCGCCGAGTCCTCTCCGGCGGGGATCCAGACGGTCCCCTTGGGCACGCCTTCGTCCAGGTGCACGGGCAGCCACACCGCCCCCTCCGAGCCCAGGAAGGGCGCCTCGGCGAATTCCCGCAGGCCCAGTTCCTCGGCGGTCTCCGGGCTGAGCGTGGCGGTAAGCCCGCCGAACTGCTCCTGGAGCGGCGGTGCATGCCGGACGAAAAGGTCGTCATGGTAGATGTGACGCGCGGGCACCCGCCAAAGGCCCGTCCCCTTCAGGGTCTCGGGCTCGGCACGGTACGCGGGGTCCGCCGGAGCCCCGCCCAGCACCACCCCGGTGCGAGCGACCGCGGCTTCCGCGTGGGTCCGGATCTCATCCACTTCGACGAATTCGCTCCCCGGCACGCCCAGGCTGTGCGCCAGGACCCGCAGGATCTTCCAGGCCGGACGGGCCTCGCCCGCGGGGTTGGCGGCCGGCTTGAAGGTCTGTAGGCGACCTTCTCCCGAGAGGTAGGTCCCTTCGTTTTCCGGATAGGCCGCGGAGGGCAGGATCACGTCCGCCTGCTCGGCGGTGTGGGACCAGTGGCTGGTAATCACCACGCGGAATTCGGCACTCTGGAAAGCCTTTCCGGCCGTCACCGGGTCACCGGCTTCCACGAGCGGGTCGTTCCCCACCACCAGATAGCCCTTGGCAGGCGCATCGCCCAGGAACGAGGCCGCCGGGCGTCCCTTGGGCACGGCGTCCCCGCCGGGGCCCCGATGGGGAACGCAGCCCATGGCCCAGGCACCGACGCTGTTTCCGTAGGGCGCCAGGTATCCGAAGCGGGCACCGGCCATATCCGCGAGCTGGCTCGCAAGGGCGGCAATCTCGGCTGCCTGGGGATGCTCCTGGGCCTGCACGCCCACCAGCACCGCGACCCTTCCACCCTTAACCAGGGTCCGGGCCACTTCCCCCAGCTGCTCGGCGTCGAGGCCGGAATCCGCGGCTCCGGCCAGATTCTCCGGAACGGCCTGACCGGCCGCTTCGGCCACGGCGGCGCCGAGGGCGGCGACCGCCGTCGACTCCGCCCCCGGCGCATGGACCAGCCGGGCGGCATGCCGGAAGTTCTCGGGGTAGGCCACGGGATTGAGGGCGGCAATGGCCGCGCCCCGCTTCGCCGCCTTGTGCAGGCGATGGTTGGCAAGGGGCTGATCCTTGCGGGGATTGCCGCCGATCACGACGGCGGCATCCACCCTTTCCAGGTCTTCCAGGGTCTGTCCGAGGAGCGGAGTGGCGTCCTGCACCTGGCTATCGAAATCCGCGTCCGTCCACTGGACCCGATGGTCCACGTCCGTACCGCCGAGCCCGCGCACCAAGTGCTGGGTCAGCCATTGCTCCTCGAGGGTGGCGGTGGGGGCCACGGTGGCCGCCAGATCGCCGCCCAGGTCCCGGAGGCCCTTCAGGGCGACGTTGAAGGCGCTCTCCCAGGAGGTCTCCTCCCACGCGCCGTCGCGGTGGATCATGGGCTGGGTGATACGGCCTTCTGCCACCGCCTCGTAGGAGAAGCGGCCCTTGTCGCAGATCCACTCCTCGTTGATCGCCTCGTTGACCACGGGAAGCGCCCGTTTCACCTGCCCCCGTACCTCCTCGATCTCCATATTGCAGCCGACGCTGCAGTGGGGGCACACCGTCTCGTGGCGCTTCATCTCCCAGACGCGCGCCGTGTAGCGGTAGGGCTTGGAGGTGAGGGCCCCGACCGGGCACAAATCGATCATGTTGCCGGAGAGCTCGGATTCGACGGTACGCCCCACGTAGGTACCGATCTCCATGTGCTCGCCGCGGAAGGCGGCACCGAGCTCCATCATCCCGCCCACTTCCTGGCCGAAGCGGACGCAGCGAGTGCAGTGGATGCATCGGGTCATCTCGGTCTCGATGAGCGGACCGAGGTCCTCGTTCTCCACCGAGCGCTTGTCCTCCTGATACCGGGAATGGCCGGAACCGTGCGCCATGGCCAGGTCCTGGAGGTCGCACTCGCCGCCCTGGTCGCAGATGGGGCAATCCAGGGGGTGGTTGATGAGCAGGAACTCCATGACCCCGCGCCGGGCGTCCACCGCGGTTTCCGAGTGGGTATGGATATGCATCCCGTCGGAAACGGGGGTGGCGCAGGCCGGGACCGGCTTACGCATCTTCTCCACCTCCACGAGACACATCCGGCAGTTGGCCGCCACCGACAGCTTGCGGTGATAGCAGAACCGGGGCACGTCGATGCCTAGGTTGTCCGTGACCTCGATGATCATCTGCCCGTCTTGGACGGAATGCGGCTCGCCGTTTATATAGATCTCGGCCATTAAACCCTACCCTTCTCGGTGAGGCCGTGCTTTTGCCGAAAGCGCCCGCCGCCCGCTCCCGGCGGGCCCGGGCCCCAAGCCTGCGGAAAACGTCAGCCCGCTTCGGCGATCTTCCCGGCGGGGGCGGAGGCACCCACCATGCAGTGCTTGTGCTCGATGTGGTATTCGTACTCGTCGCGGAAATGCTGGATGGAGCTGACCACCGGGGCGACCTCCGCATCCCCGAAGGCGCAGATGGTCCGGCCCTCGATCCGGGAGCCGATGTTGAGGAGGGTGTCCAGGTCCTCCTGCCGACCCTGGCCCTGCTCGATGCGGTGCACGATCCGGTAGAGCCATCCGGCCCCTTCCCGGCAGGGCGTGCATTGGCCGCAGGACTCGTGGAAGAAGAACTTCGCCACCCGCTCCACGGCCCGGACAATGCAGGTGGTCTCGTCCATGACGATCACGGAGCCGGCACCGAGCATGGTCCCCGCCTTGGAGAGGGACTCGTAGTCCATATTGGCGTCCATCATTACATCGCCGGGCACGATGGGCACCGAGGGACCTCCCGGGATCACGGCCTTCAGGCGGTTGCCGTCGCGCATACCCCCGGCCAGCTCGAGCAGCTCGGAGAAAGGCGTGCCCATGGGCACTTCGTAGTTCCCGGGCCGGTTCACGTGGCCGGATACCGCGAAGATCTTGGTCCCGCCGGAATCCGGCGTGCCGAGATTCTGGAACCACTCGCCGCCGTTGTTGATGATGGCGGGAACGGAGGCCAGGGTTTCCACGTTGTTCACGGTCGTCGGCCGCCCGAAGATGCCGTAGTTCGCCGGGAAAGGCGGCTTGAAGCGGGGCATGGCCTTTTTGCCCTCGATGGACTCGAGCATCGCCGTTTCCTCGCCGGCGATGTAGGCCCCGCCCCCCCGGTGCACGTACAGATCGAAGTCCACCCCGGATCCGAGGATGTTCTGGCCCAGGTATCCGGCCTCGTACGCTTCGTCGATGGCCTGCTGGACGCGGACATAGGGCTCCCAGAACTCGCCCCGGATGTAGACGTAGCCCACCGTGGCATCCACCGCGAATCCGCCGATCACCATACCCTCCACCAGCATGTGGGGGTTGTAGCGCATGATGTCGCGGTCCTTGAAGGTGCCGGGCTCCGCCTCGTCGGCGTTACAGGCCAGATACTTGGGCTGGGGGGTGTCCACCGGCATGAACGACCACTTCAGGCCGGTGGGGAACCCCGCGCCGCCGCGCCCCCGCAGCCCGGACTGCTTGACCTCGCCGATCACGTCATCCCGGGTCATGCCCTCCTGGAGCACCTTCTTCACCGCCCGGTAGCCGCCGTTGTCCAGGTAGGCCTGGAGCGTGTGGCAATCCGGACGGTCGGTGCCGTCGAGGGTGACCAGCGTGTAGTCCTTCGGATATTCGGGCATCGCTCTTTCCCGTTCGCCTTCAGCGCTAATCGAGGCTGGCTAGGATCTCGTCCATCCGCTCCGGCGAGATGTCCTCGTAGTAATCCTTGCCGATCCAGACCACCGGAGCGCCGCCGCAAGCCCCCAGGCATTCCACTTCGGTAAGCGTGAAGCGGCCGTCCTCCGTGGTTTCCCCGAAATCGACTCCCAGCTTGCCGCGCAGATGATCGACGATGCCGTCGGATCCGCAGAGCATGCAGGACAGATTGGTGCACACCTTGATCTGGTGCCTGCCCACCGGGGAGCGGTTGAACATGTCGTAGAAGGTCGCCGCCTCGTAGACCTTGATGGGCTCGAGATCCATGTACTCGGCGATGGACTCCAGGGTCGGCTCGTCCAGCCAACCGTACTCGTCCTGCGCGGCGTGCAGGGCCCAGATCAGCGCTGCCCGGTTCTGCTCGGGCGGATACTGCGCCCTCGCCTCGTCGATCCTCTTGCGAACGGACTCGGAGAGTTGCATGGCTTACCTGTCGATCTCGCCGAACACAATGTCCTGGGTTCCGAGGATGGTCACCACGTCGGCCAGCATGTGGCCGCGGGCCATCTCGTCCATGGACGCCAAATGCGGGAACCCGGCGGCGCGGATCTTCATCCGGTAGGGCTTGTTGGCACCGTCGGAGACCAGATAGACGCCAAACTCGCCCTTGGGATGCTCCACCGCCTGGTAGGTTTCCCCGGGCGGAATATGGAAGCCCTCCGTGAACAGCTTGAAGTGGTGGATCAGGGCTTCCATGGACTGCTTCATCTCGGCGCGCGGCGGCGGAGCCACCTTGTAGTCGTCCGTCTTGATGGGCCCGGGATTCTCCCGCAGCCAGTCCACGCACTGCTTGATGATCTTCACGGATTCCCGCATCTCGGCCACACGGACCAAGTAGCGGTCGTAGGAGTCGCCCTCCGTTCCCACAGGCACGCGGAAGTCCATCCGGTCGTACACCGAATAGGGCTGCTTCTTGCGCAAATCCCATTCGATACCGGAGCCGCGCAGCATGGGACCGCTGAAGCCGAGCTGCTTGGCCCGCTCCGGAGAAACCACGCCCACCCCCACCAGTCGCTGCTTCCAGATCCGGTTGTCGGTGAGCAGGGTCTCGTAGTCGTCGATGCTCTTCGGGAAGAACTCGGTGAAGGCGTCGATGAAGTCCAGGAAGGAGCCTTCCCGGTACTTGTTCATCTCCTTGACGTCCTTCTCCGAGTGCCACTTGGAAGGCTTGTACTTGGGCATGGAATCGGGCAGATCCCGGTTCACGCCCCCGGGTCGGTAATAGTTGGCGTGCAGCCGCGCCCCGCTGGCCGCCTCGTAGGCGTCCATGAGGTATTCCCGGTCCCGGAAGGTGTACAGGAACATGGTCATGGCGCCCACATCCATGCCGTGCGCCCCGAGCCACAGGAGGTGGTTCAGGATACGGGTGATCTCGTCGAACATGACCCGGATGTACTGGGCCCGCTCCGGTACCTCGATACCGCGAAGCTTCTCCACCGCCAGGCAGAAGGCGTGCTCGTTGGAGAGCATGGAGACGTAGTCCAGGCGGTCGAAGTACGGCAGGGCCTGCATGTAGGTCTTATGCTCGGCCAGCTTCTCGGTGCCCCGATGAAGCAGTCCGACGTGCGGATCCGCGCGCTGCACCACCTCCCCGTCCAGCTCGAGCACCAGCCGCAGCACCCCGTGGGCGGCCGGGTGCTGGGGGCCGAAGTTCAGGGTGTAGTTGCGGATCTCAGCCATCTTCCTCGGCCTCCTGCCAATGGGTGCGCGGCACCAGGTTCCGTTCCTCGATGGTCACCGGCTGATACACCACCCGCTGCCGATCCGGGTCATAGCGCATCTCCACATGGCCTTCCAGCGGGAAGTCCTTGCGGAAGGGATGGCCCGCGAAGCCATAGTCGGTGAGGATCCGGCGCAGGTCGGGGTGGCCTTCGTAGATCAGCCCGTACATGTCGAAGGCTTCGCGCTCGAACCAGGTGGCGGCGGCCCAGATGTCCACCACGGTGGGCACGACCGGCCGGTCTTCCAGGACCCGCGCCCGCAGCCGGAGGCGATGGTTATGCCTGAGGGAGAGCAGATGGTAAACGGAGGCGAAACGCGGCGCGTCGGCGGGGTAATCGTAGTATTCCAGGTAGTCCACCCCGCACACGTCGATCAGCTGATCGAAGGCGAAGTCCGCGTTGTCCCGCAGGAAGAGGCAGACCTTCTGGAGGGATTGCGGAGCCACCTCCACCGTCCACTGGCCCAGGTATTCCTCGACACCGACAATGGCGTCGCCGAACTGAGCGCGCAGGGGCTCCTCAATGGTTTGCTGGTTTAGCGCCATGGAGAACCTCTACTGGCGGGCGATGGTGTTGGTTCGCTTGATCTTCTTCTGCAGCTGGATGATCCCGTACAGCAGAGATTCAGCGGTGGGCGGACAGCCCGCCACGTAGATATCCACGGGAACGATCCGGTCGCTGCCCCGGACCACGGAGTAGCTGTAATGATAGTAGCCGCCGCCGTTGGAGCAGCTGCCCATGGAGATCACCCAGCGGGGCTCGGTCATCTGGTCATACACTTTCCGGAGCGCGGGGGCCATCTTGTTGACCAAGGTGCCGGCGATGATCATGACATCCGACTGGCGGGGGCTCGGCCGGAACACGACGCCGAGGCGGTCCATGTCGTAACGGGCGGCTCCGGTATGCATCATTTCCACCGCACAGCAGGCCAGCCCGAAGGTCATGGGCCACAGAGAGCCGGTGCGGGTCCAATTGACGAGCTTATCGGCCGTGGTGGTCACCACGCCCTTTTCAAGCGCCCCTTCTACTCCCATTCCAAGGCTCCTTTTTTCCACTCGTAAACGAAGCCGACCACCAGAATGCCCAGGAAGATCGCCATCGCAACGAAGCCGGTAGCGCCCATCTCATCGAGCACCACACTCCATGGGAAAAGAAAAGCGATTTCGAGGTCAAAAACGATGAACAGGATGGCAACCAGGTAATAGCGGACATCGAAGCGCATCCGGGCATCTTCAAAGGCTTCGAAGCCGCTCTCATAAGGGGACAGTTTTTCCGGGTCCGGGTTTCTCGGCGCGACCACATAGTTTGCGATCAGAGCGGCCACCCCGATCAAGAGCGCAATCACCAGAAAAACGAGGATGGGCAGATACTCTTGAAGCATCGGCGTTCCTTACCCGGCTCGAGTGGAGAAATCGTAAGCCCTAGCCGCTACCCGGGAGGGAAGGGACCGGGCCCGTGGCCAGCCCTGGCCTGGAAAAGCCAAACGGAGTCTATGGCGTGCCCCTTGCCCTGTCAAGAAACGGTCACGGGCGCCGACGTCTCGCTACAGCCCCGCCATGCCGGGCTTTTTGGGTCCCAAGAACAAAAAAACCGCCCTTCTCTCCAAAGGAAGAGCGGTTTTCTCGTACGCCGAAGGAGGTAGGATCCGCCGCTCAGCCACGGGGCCCCGCCGCAGGCCCCGAACGCACCTTCTAGCGGAGGGTAGCGGGCTGCGCGAGTAGGGAGCGCGGACTTACTGCCCGCCCCCCTGGCCGCCACCGGAGCCCGGAATGGACGGGATCTGGGAACCGGCTCCCCCCGCTCCCGACCCGGGGGCGGCCGGGGAGTCCGTTGGCGGCTCGGGCGTATTCGGCGTGGTCTCCTGCTGCTGCGTCGGAGCCGGGGCCGGCTGCTCCATGAGGCTCTCATCGCCTCCCGTGGAGAGCACCGCGAGACTCAGGGAGCTGAGGAAGAACACCGTGCCCAGGATTCCCGTAACCCGGCCCAGGAAGCCCGTGGAGCCCTGGCTCCCGAAAAGGGTCTGGGACCCGCCGCCGCCGAAGGCCGTCCCCATTCCCCCCGATTGCCCGGGCTGCATGAGGACCACGCCGATCAGGGCGATGGAGACGATTACGTGGATAATCCACAAGATAGTGACCATGCGGTCTCCCGCTAGAGTGAACTGGGGACTGGAAGGTCGGACGGGCTACAGGTCCGAGGCCACCGCCGCCCGGAGAATCCCGACAAACTCGTCCGCCTTCAGGGAGGCGCCGCCGATCAGGCCGCCGTCAATGTCCTCCTGGGCCATCAGATCCGGGGCGGAGGCGGCCTTCATGGAACCTCCGTACAGGATCTTCAGGGATTGCCCCGTGACCGGATAGCCCTCCTTGACCTGCCCGCGGATCAGGGCGTGCATCTCCTGAGCCTGCTCCGGGGTGGCAGTCCGGCCGGTACCGATGGCCCACACCGGCTCGTAGGCGATCACCGCGTCCCGGAAGGCGTCCTCCTTGCCATCCCCGAGAACGGCCTCCACCTGCTCGCGAACCACCTGCTCCGCCTTGCCGGCGTCGCGCTCCGCCTCGGTCTCGCCCACGCAGAGAATCGGGATGAGGCCGTTGCGCTTAGCCGCATAGAACTTCTCGGCAACCAGCTCGTTGCTTTCGCTGAAGTACTCGCGACGCTCCGAGTGGCCGACCACCACATAGGTGCAGCCCAAGTCCTTGAGGAGCGGTCCGGCCACTTCACCGGTGAAGGCGCCGCTGTCCTCCTGATGGAGGTTCTGCGCGCCCCAGGCGACGGGGGAGCCCTGCACCGCACCGGCTACGCGATCGATCAACGGGAAAGGCGGGCAGATCCCGGAGCCGACGTGCTCCCAATCCACCTCCGCCTCGGCGATCGCCCGGGCCAGATCTTCGGCCTCGCCCACGCGACCGTTCATTTTCCAGTTGCCGACCACTAACGGCTGGCGCATGCCTCCCTCCTCGGTAATCCTGTCGGAAAACGAGCCATCTTAGCCGTGCGGGAACGCAGGGTCAACGAAGACCCGGATTACAGGCGGGGAAATGCCATTCACTGGCCGAAAGAGGGAAATGGCGGTCCCTGCGAGCTATATCCTCCAGGGGCCGTAGCCCGCCTGGGTGACCGCCCCGCCACCGCGGGGCGGCATGCCGTTCGGACGCCGGAATCCCGGGAAGCCGGCTTCAGGCCTGGGCGGTTGCCACCTCCGCACGCACCACTTCGGCGATACGCTCCGCCAGCGCGTGGGTACCGGGCTCATCTCGGCCTTCCACCATCACCCGTACCTTGGGCTCCGTGCCGGAATTGCGCACCACGACCCGGCCCTCCTCGCCCAGCTCGGCTTCCACCTGGCGGATCACTTCCGCCACGGCCGGAAACTCCCCGATATCGCGCTGCTCGGGCAGGCGGATGCTTACCTGCGCCTGCGGGAAATAGCGCAGATCCGCTACCGCCTGATCCAGCGGCTGACCCGAGTGGGCCAGCTCTGCGAGCACCATCAGCGCAGTCACGATACCGTCGCCGGTGGTATTCCGGGTCAGGCACATGACGTGCCCGGAGGGCTCTCCTCCGAGAATCCAGCCGTGCTCCCGGAGCATCTGGAAGACGTGACGGTCTCCCACGGGTGCGCGCTCGAAGGGGATTTCCGCTCCCGCCAGGCCCTGCTCCAGCCCCAGATTCGACATGATCGTCCCGACCACGCCGCCATCCAGCTCGCCGCGCTTCTTCATCTCCAGCGCGGCCAGATAGAGGACACCGTCACCGTCCACGATCCGTCCCCGGGAGTCGGCGAACACCACGCGGTCCCCGTCGCCGTCGAAGGCCATTCCGGCGTCCGCCTCCCGCGCCACCACCTCCGCGGCCATGGTGTCGGGATGCATGGAGCCCACGTCCTCATTGATATTGAAACCGTCCGGTCGAGCGCCCACCTCGATCACCTCGGCGCCAAGCTCCCGAAACACCTGGGGAGCCACCCGGTAGGTGGCGCCATGGGCACAGTCCACCACCAGCCGCATGCCCTCCAGAGTCAGATCCTTGGGGAAGGTGTGCTTGCAGAACTCGATGTAGCGCCCGGCGGCATCCTCCACCCGTGTGGCCTTGCCAAGCTTGGCCGGCTCGGCGGTCAGAAGGGGGTCCGCCATCCGGCTCTCGATGGCCGCTTCCACGTCATCAGCCAGCTTACAGCCGTCCGGACCGAAGAGCTTGATTCCGTTGTCCGCGAAGGGGTTGTGGGAAGCAGAGATGACCACGCCGGCATCGGCGCGCAGGGCCCGGGTCAGGTAGGCAATGCCCGGGGTGGGCATGGGGCCAATGAGCAGGACATCCACGCCCGCGGCGGCGAGCCCCGCCTCCAGCGCCGATTCCAGCAGGTAGCCCGATACGCGGGTATCCTTGCCGATCACCACCCTGGGATGGTCGCCGTTGTCCCCGGCGAGCACCCGCCCGGCCGCCCAACCGAGCTTCAGTACCTGGTCCGGGGTGATGGGCCATTCACCCACCTGTCCCCGCACCCCGTCCGTGCCGAAGAAGGTACGCTTTCCGCTCAAGCCTTTCTCCCTAACTGACTAGCCGCCTGTTCGGCGGCGTTCCGGGGTACAGCCACCCCCTTTACGGCCACCGGCCCGGAACGGGTCTGTTCAGGGCCGGCGCCCCCGTTTCAAGAGCTCGGTCATTCGGACGACATCATACATGGCCTGCACATCGTGCACGCGCACGATGTCCGCCCCGTGTGTCACCGACCAAGCCACCAGCGCCGCATCGAAATAAGTCCGCTCGTGGACCGCCCGGTCGAAGAGCTTACCGGTCAAGGATTTCCGGCTGGTTCCCACCAGGAGGGGACGGCCCAGCTCGGCAAAATTTTCCAGTGCGTGCATGAGCGCTAGGTTGTGCTCCACGGTCTTGCCGAAGCCGATCCCTGGATCCACCAAGATATTATCGGCTTTTATCCCGGCCTGCTGACAATGCTCCATGCGCTTAGCCAGATACGTCTTCACCTCCGACACCACGTCCTCGTACCGGGGATCATCCTGCATGGTTTCGGGGGTACCCTGCATATGCATAAGGCATACCGGAACATCGAGCTCCACCGCAGCCGACACGGAATCCGGATCGTGCTCGAGGGCCGAGACATCATTGATCAGGGTCGCCCCCGCGGCCACCGCCTCCCGCATCACCGCCGCCTTGCGGGTATCCACCGAAACCGGGACACCCAGTCCGGCGACCGCCTCCACGGCGGGAATCACGCGATCCAGCTCCTCCTGCACGGGAACTTCCGTGGCCCCCGGACGCGTGGACTCGCCGCCCACGTCCAGGATGTCCGCTCCCGCCTCCACGAGACTGCGGGCATGCGCCGCCGCGCCCTCGCGGTCCGCATAGCGGCCGCCGTCACTGAACGAATCCGGGGTAACGTTCACGATCCCCATGATCCGGGGCCGCTCCAGATCCAGGGTCAGGTCCTTGAAACGCAGCTCCCTGGCCATGCCTCTCTCCTTGTGGTTCAGCCCAACGCCTCCATGACGCCGGACTCAATAGGTACAAAAAAAGCGCGAACCGAGCAAGTCGGTTCGCGCTAACCGGGACATAGAGGACCGGGTCAGGGCTGTTCGGCAGGCTGTCCTCCACCAGCGGGCTCCACGGGGCGGCCGCTGTCGTTGTCCCCTGCCGGGCCGGGCTCGGGGCTGGGACCGCCGCCCTCGGGACCCTGGGGCGGCCTCGGATCCCGGCCTTCCATGATGTCGTTGATCTGCTTGGAGTCCAGCGTCTCCCACTGCAGGAGCGCCTCCGCCATCTTCTCGAGGGTCTCGCGGTCGTCCTCGATCAGCTGGCGGGCCCGCTTGTACTCGGTCTCGATAATGGACCGGACTTCGGCATCGATCTCCTGCACGGTGGTCTCGGAGATGTTCTTGTGCTGGGTCACCTCGCGCCCGAGGAACACCTCCTCGTCCTTCTCCCCGTAGGTGAGCGGGCCCAGCTTCTCCGACATGCCCCACTCGGTCACCATCTTCCTGGCCATCTCCGTGGCCCGCTCGATGTCGTTGCCGGCACCGGTGGTCATCTGGTTGAGGAAGACCTGCTCGGCGATGCGGCCGCCCATCAGGATGGCGATGTTGTTGAGGATCTCCTGCCGTTCATAGTTGTACCGATCCTCGTCGGGCAGCTGCATGGTCAGCCCCATGGCCTGGCCGCGCGGGATGATGGTGACCTTGTGCACCGGATCGGTACCGGGGATCAGCTTGGCCACCAGGGCGTGCCCGGACTCGTGGTAGGCCGTGGTCCGCCGCTGCTCCTCGGAGAGCACGATGGACTTGCGCTCCAGGCCCATCATCACCTTGTCCTTGGCGGTCTCGAAATCCTGCATCTCCACGAGACGACCGCCGCGGCGCGCCGCCATGAGGGCGGCCTCGTTCACCAGGTTCTCCAGGTCCGCGCCGGAGAAGCCGGGCGTGCCGCGGGCGATGGTGTACGGCTCCACGTCGTCGGCGAAGGGCACCTTCTTCATGTGCACATTGAGAATGAACTCGCGACCGCGCACGTCCGGGCGCGGCACCACTACCTGGCGGTCGAAGCGGCCGGGCCGCAGCAGCGCCGGGTCGAGGACGTCGGGCCGGTTGGTGGCCGCCACGACGATGACGCCCTCGCTGCCCTCGAAACCGTCCATCTCGGTAAGCAGCTGATTGAGGGTCTGCTCGCGCTCGTCATGACCGCCGCCCAGCCCGGCGCCGCGCTGCCGGCCCACGGCATCGATCTCGTCGATGAAGATGATGCAGGGCGCCTGCTTCTTGGCCTGCTCGAACATATCGCGCACACGGCTGGCGCCCACGCCGACGAACATCTCCACGAAATCGGAGCCGGAAATGGAGAAGAACGGCACCCCGGCCTCGCCGGCCACCGCCTTGCCCAGCAGGGTCTTACCCGAGCCGGGCGGTCCGGTGAACAGCACGCCCTTGGGGATGTGGCCGCCCAGCTTCTGGAACTTCTCGGGCTCCTTCAGGAAGTCGACGAGCTCCTCGACCTCCTCCTTGGCCTCATCGATCCCGGCCACGTCCTCGAAGCGGACCTTATTGCTCTCGTCGGTGAGCATCTTGGCCTTGCTCTTGCCGAAGGACATGGCCCCGCGGCCGCCGGCACCGCCGCCCTGCATCTGGCGCATGAAGAAGATCCACACGGCGATCAGCAGCAGCATGGGGAACCACGAGATGAGGATGGAGACCAGCATGGAGGTCCCTTCCTCCGGCTTCGCGGTGATGGACACATCATGCTGGCGCAGCGTCTTCACGACCCCCGAATCCGCCGGGGCATAGGTGGAGAACCGCTTGCCGTCCAGGAAGGATCCGTTGATCTGGCTGCCCTTGATGGTCACCTGGGTCACGTTGCCCTGCTCGACCTGGTGCATGAACTCGGAAAAGCTCACCTGGTTGCCGGGCTGCTCGGTCTGGCTGAAGCTCTGGAATACCATCACCAGAACCAGGCCGATAACCAGCCAAAGGGCAATATTCTTCGTAACGTTGTTCACAATCGCTCCTCGTCCGATCGCCGGCGCGGGACAGCCCGCATTGGTCAATCAGCCGCACGTTCACTCTAGGATCAGCCGCCGACGGATGCAATGACCCGCCCGGCGCAACTTCAAGGTGCTGAAGGCAAAAATTTCTTATTACGACCTGAGACCGCTGGCTGGCGGCTCAGTTTCCCGAGAACCCGCGAGCCACCAGATATTGCTCGGAGCTTTCCCCCCGCGAAGCCTCCGGCTTGCGGGCGGCGACGCTCCGGAATTCCGCCCGCAGCGCGCGCAAAAGCTCCTCGAAGCCCTCCCCCTGGAAGGCCTTCATGACCAGGGCCCCTCCCGGCCGCAGGACCTCGCGGGCCAGCTCCAGGGCCAGCTCGCACAATTCCATGGCCCGGGCCTGATCGGCAACCTTGATCCCGGAAAGCTCGGGGGCCATATCCGACAGAACCACATCCACCGGCCTCCCGGCAATCTTCGTCCGCAGCGCGGCGAGCCCCTCGTCGGTGGCGAAGTCCTCCCGGATTATCGTTGCCCCGGGAACGGAATCCATGGGCAGCCGGTCGATCCCGATCACCGTGCCGCCGTCGCCGAGCCGTTCCACGGCCACCTGCATCCAGCCCCCGGGTGCGGCCCCGAGATCCACGACCACCGAACCGGGTGTCAGGAAGCGGTCCCGGTCATCGATCTGCGTCAGCTTGAACGCCGCCCGGCTCCGGTATCCCGCCCGCCGGGCTTCCGCCACGTAGGGATCCGCGGCCTGGCGGCGCTGCCAGCGATTGCTCTTCCCCAAGCGGAGCGCCTCTTTATATTGGGAGGTACCGGACCGGATGCTATCCTACCGGACCTCGGCGGCCCCCCGCACCGCCCTGCGGGTCCGCCAGATCACCCAGCCGCCGGCGGCCACGCCGTACAGGCCCAGGGCCAGCGCCTGGCCGATCCCGGTCAGCAGCACTGTCACCACCAGACTGTAGAAGGGCATCCCCACCAGAAGGGCGGCGGCCTGCATCTTCACCCGGCCCAGCGCGTAATCCAGGTCGGAATCGGAGGTGGACATGTTCATCGCGAGGTTCTCATGGCATTGACCAACAAACAACGCAGCTTTCTGAAGGGCAAAGCCCATTCGCTGCACCCGGTGGTCCAGCTCGGCGAGGCGGGCCTCACGGAGGCGGTTACCGCGGCAACCGACGAGGCCCTGGCCCACCACGAGCTGATCAAGGTCCGCTTCCAACAAGGCGACCGCGAGGAGCGACGCGCCCTGGCAAAGGACATCTGCGACCGGACGGGCGCCGATTTGGTGCAGGAGATCGGTCGCATGGCCGTCCTTTTCCGGCCCGCCGAGGAACCGCAGATCCAACTTCCGGCAACCTGATCCCCCTCAAGCCACCGGGGAGAAGCCTCCCCGGCGGAGGGCGACCATCCGCCCCTACTTGTACTCGATCTCCACCACCTCGTAGGTGCGCGTTCCGCCCGGGGCCTGCACGTCCACCACCTCCCCCTCGCCGCGGCCGATGAGCGCCCGGGCGATTGGCGCGTTGATGCTGATCTTGTTCTGCTTGATGTCGGCTTCTTCGTCACCGACGATCTGATACTGCACTTCCTTGCCGCTCTCGTCGTCCACCAGGGAAACCGTCGCCCCGAAGGCCACGGTCTCCATGTTGATCTCGGCCGGATCGATGACCTGGGCCCGGGCGATCTTGTCCTCAAGCTCCCGGATGCGGGCCTCGACGAAGGCCTGCTGCTCCTTGGCGGCATCATACTCGGCGTTCTCGGAAAGATCGCCATGCTCCCGGGCGGTGGCGATAGCCTCGACCACGCGGGGACGCTCTTCGTGCTTGAGCCGTTGCAGCTCGTCCTTGAGCTGCTGCGCCCCTTGCTTGGTCATGGGAACCTGTTCGCTCATGCCGGTTTTTCCTCTCGCAACTGGGCCAGTTCCTGTAGCTTGCGCACCTGCATGGGGCCCTCCCGCAGTCTGGCGATGGCTGCGGCCGAGGCCTCGGCCCCGGCGAGCGTGGTGAAGTAGGTTACCCCGTGCTGGAGCGCAGTACGTCGAATGGAATATGAATCCGCCACGGCGCTCTTGCCGGCCGCCGTGTTGATGATCACATCTATGTCACCGTTCTTGATGCGGTCGACGATATGCGGGCGGCCCTCCTTGACCTTGTTCACCACGGTCAGGTCGACGCCCGCCTCCTCCAGCGCCGAAGCCGTCCCCCGGGTGGCGACGAACTCGAAGCCGAGCTCGGCCAAGCGCCGGACCACCGGCACCAGTCCTTCCTTGTCCGCATCCCGCACCGATACGAAAACCCGCCCCTTCTCGGGGAGCACCACGCCCGCGCCGCTCTGTGCCTTTGCGTAGGCCGCGCCGAAGGTGGCCCCGACCCCCATGACCTCGCCGGTGGACTTCATCTCGGGGCCCAGCAGCGTATCCACGCCCGGGAACTTGATGAACGGGAACACCGACTCCTTCACGGAATAGAAGGGCGGGATGACCTCCCCGACCACCCCCTGCTCCGCAAGGGACATTCCCGCCATGGCCCGGGCCGCGATCTTGGCCAGCGGCCGGGCGGTGGCCTTGGAAACGAATGGGACGGTACGGGCCGCCCGCGGGTTCACCTCCAAAACGTAAACCGTCCCGTCCTGAACAGCAAACTGGACGTTGATCAGGCCCACCACATGCAAGGCCTGGGCCAGCATCTTGGTCTGGCGCCGAACCTCCTCCAGCACCTCGGGGGCCATGTCGTGCGGCGGCAGCGAGCAGGCCGAATCGCCGGAATGGACACCGGCCTCCTCGATGTGCTCCATGAGGCCGCCGATCACCACCTTCTCGCCGTCGGCCACGGCGTCCACATCCAGCTCGTCCGCCTCCACCAGGAAGCGGTCCAGCAGCACGGGATGCTCCTCGGACACGCGCACCGCCTCGGTCATATAGCGGTCCAGGTCGGCCTCGGAGTAGACGATCTCCATGGCTCGGCCGCCGAGCACATAGGAGGGCCGAACGAGCAGGGGATAGCCCACTTCCCGGGCCGCCTCGCGGGCCTGGGCGGGCGTGAAGGCGATGCGGTTGGGCGGCTGCTTGAGGCCCAGCCGGTGGATGAGGTTCTGGAACCGCTCGCGGTCCTCGGCCAGATCGATGGCGTCGGGCGAGGTTCCGATGATGGGCACCCCGGCCGCCTCCAGGTCGTTGGCCAGCTTGAGCGGGGTCTGGCCGCCGAACTGTACGATGACCCCGGTGGGCTGCTCCAGCTCGACGATGGCCAGCACGTCCTCCAGGGTCAGCGGTTCGAAGTAGAGGCGGTCGCTGGTGTCGTAGTCGGTGGATACGGTCTCCGGATTGCAGTTGACCATGATGGTCTCGTAGCCGTCCTCGCGCAGGGCGAGGCTGGCGTGCACGCAGGCGTAGTCGAACTCGATGCCCTGTCCGATGCGGTTCGGACCGGAGCCCAGCACCATGATCTTCTGGCGTTCCGTGGGCCGCGCCTCGCACTCCTCCTCGAAGGTGGAGTAGAGATATGGAGTGAAGGACTCGAACTCCCCGGCACAGGTATCCACCCGCTTGAAGACCGGCCGCACGCCGAGCTTGGCGCGCCGCGCCCGCACGGTGGCCTCCCGGGTCCCCAGCAGCGCGGCCAGGCGCCGGTCGGCGAACCCCATTCGCTTGTAGGCGCTCAGGCTGCCGGAGTCCAGATCCTCCAGGGTCAGTCCGGATAGCCCCTTCTCCGCCTCAACGATCCCCTGGATCTGCGCCAGGAACCAGCGGTCGATCCAGGTGCGGTCGAAGACCTCCTCCAGGCGCATCCCGTTACGGAAGGCGTCGCCGATGTACCAGAGCCGGTCGGGGCCGGGATTCCGCAGGTAGTGGTCCAGGCGCTCCGGGATCTCGTCCGGCCCCTCTACCTCGGCGGCGATGCGCTCCTCCAGGCCGTAGCTGCCCTGCTCCAGCCCACGCAGCGCCTTCTGGAAGGACTCCTGGAAGGTGCGGCCGATGGCCATCACCTCGCCCACCGACTTCATCTGGGTGGTGAGGGTCCGATCCGCCTGGGCGAACTTCTCGAAGGTGAAGCGCGGGATCTTGGTGACCACGTAGTCGATGGAGGGCTCGAAGCTCGCCGGAGTCACCTTGGTGATGTCGTTCTGCAGCTCGTCGAGCGTGTAGCCCACCGCCAGCTTGGCGGCGATCTTGGCGATGGGGAAGCCGGTGGCCTTGGAGGCCAGGGCCGAGGAGCGGGATACCCGCGGGTTCATCTCGATGATGACCAGACGCCCGTCCTCGGGGTTCACCGCGAACTGGACATTGGACCCTCCGGTCTCCACGCCGATCTCCCGCAGCACGGCGAGGCTGGCGTTGCGCATGACCTGGTATTCCTTGTCCGTGAGCGTCTGCGCCGGCGCCACGGTCACGGAATCACCGGTGTGCACGCCCATGGGGTCCAGATTCTCGATGGAGCAGACGATGATGCAGTTGTCCGCCTTGTCGCGGACAACCTCCATCTCGTACTCCTTCCAGCCGATGATGGACTCTTCCAGCAGGACCTCGTTGGTCGGGCTGGCCTCCAGGCCCAGCGCCACCATGTGGTCGAACTCCTCCCGGTTGTAGGCGATTCCCCCGCCGGAGCCCCCCAGGGTGAAGGAGGGGCGGATGATGGTGGGGAAGCCCACGTACTCCATCACCTCCTGGGCTTCCTCCATGGAGTGGGCGAAGGCGGAGCGCGGCAGGCCCAGACCCAGCTTCTCCATGGCGTGCTTGAAGGAATCGCGGTCCTCGGCCTTATCGATGGCCTCCTTGGAGGCGCCGATGAGCTCGACGCCGTACTCCTCCAGAACCCCGTAGCGGTCCAGGTCGAGGGCGCAGTTCAGTCCGGTCTGGCCACCCATGGTGGGCAGCAGGGCATCCGGGCGCTCCCGTTCCACCACCTTCGCCACCGATCGCCAGCTGAGTGGCTCGATGTAGGTGGCGTCGGCCATCTCAGGGTCGGTCATGATGGTGGCCGGGTTGGAGTTCACCAGGATGACCCGGTAGCCCTCCTCACGCAGGGCCTTGCAGGCTTGGGCGCCGGAATAGTCGAATTCGCAGGCCTGACCTATGACGATGGGCCCGGAACCGACGATGAGGATGGATTCTAAATCTGTACGTTTGGGCATTCGGGCGCTACTCGGCGTCAGGGGAGCGGAAAGGATGCGAAAAGAGGCCCCTCAGGCCTCGCGACGCACGGGGCCAGCCGGCTCTTCGCCCCGATACTCCCGGATGAGAGCGAGGAATTGGTCGAACAGGTACTGGGAATCGTGGGGACCCGGGCTGGCCTCCGGGTGGTACTGCACCGAAAAGGCCGGTCGGCTGCGGTGCCGTACCCCTTCCAGCGTGCCGTCGAACAGGGAGGTATGGGTTACCTCCAGGGCCTCCGGCAGCGAGTCGCCGTCGATGGCGAAGCCGTGGTTCTGAGCGGTGATCTCCACCCGACCGGATTCGTGATTCTTTACCGGATGGTTGCCGCCACGGTGGCCGAATTTCAGCTTCTCGGAGCGGGCGCCTTCCGCGAGACACAGGAGCTGGTGGCCCAGGCAGATCCCGAAGATCGGGACCCCGGAGGCCAGGAGCTGGCGCAACGCCTCCACCGCATAGGTAACCGGCTCGGGATCGCCCGGCCCGTTGGACAGGAAAATTCCGTCGGGATCGGCGGCCAGCACCTCTTCCGCGGTAACCGTCCCGGGCATCACGGTCACGCGGCAGCCGCGATCCACCAGCAGCCGCAGGATATTCTGCTTGCAGCCGTAATCGAGAGCCACCACGTGGAAGGGCAGATCGTCGGGCTGCTTGGGCGCCGGCAGGCCGCCCTGATCGAGGCTCCACGTCCCCTGGGTAAGGCTGTAGCTGTGGGGCGTGCTCACCTCCCCCGCTAGGTCCAGGCCGGTAAGCCCGTGGAAGCCCCGGGCTTCGGCGACCAGGGCCTCCGCATCGAGGTCCTCCCCCGCGGCCACCACCCCGCGCATGGCGCCCTGATCGCGCAGATGGGTGACCAGCTTACGGGTATCGATGCCCGCGATGGCCACCACATCGTTGCGGCACAGGTAGTCGGTAAGCCCCTCGGCGGCCCGCCAGCTGCTGGTTTGCATCGGAAGATCCCGGATGACCAGCCCGGATGCGAACACCTCCCGGCTCTCGTCATCCTCCGGGTTGGCCCCGGTGCTTCCGATATGCGTATAGGTCAGCGTAACGATCTGGCGGGCATACGAGGGGTCCGTGAGGATCTCCTGATACCCCGTCATGGAGGTATTGAAGCAAACCTCCCCTACCTGCCGGCCGGGTACCCCGATTGAATACCCGTCAAAGATGGTCCCGTCTTCCAGGGCCAGGATGGCTGGTCCACTCACCACATCCCCCAACGAAGTTGCGATCGGGAAAAACTGGAGTCCGGGGGCAGGCCCCGCGTCGTCCGGACACACAAAAGCGGGAGGCTGGGCTCCCGCGTTTTATTCCCGGCCCGGCGTTCAGATCGGACCGGCAGCCCGCTAAAGCGGGCGGCACCTTGCTTTTTCGCTTAGCCGTACAGGCTAATGCGGTCCGATACGGCTGTCAACGAAGGCCGAGCAGATCCTGCATGTCATACCGGCCCGGCGGCTGCCCGGTAACCCACTTGGCGGCGCGGACGGCGCCGCTGGCGAAGGTCATGCGGCTCGACGCCTTGTGGCCGATCTCCACGCGCTCTCCCGCCCCGGCGAATAAGACCGTGTGCTCGCCCACGATATCCCCGGCGCGGATGGTTTCGAAGCCGATGGTCTTCTGATCCCGCACGCCCGTGCGCCCTTGCCGGCCATAGATGGCATCCTCGGCCAGATCCCGGCCCAGGGCATCGGCCACCACCTCCCCCATGCGCAGGGCGGTGCCGGAAGGTGCGTCCACCTTGTTGCGGTGGTGGGCCTCGATGACCTCCACGTCGTAATCATCCCCCAGCGCCCGGGCCACCATGTCCAGCACCTTGAAGGTGAGGTTGACACCGATACTCATATTGGGCGCCACCAGCACCGGCACCCGCTCCGCGGCGGCGTTCAGCCGGCCCTGCTGCGCCTCGTCGAAGCCGGTGGTCCCCACCACCAGCGGGACCCCGGCGCCGGCGCACTGTTCCGCGTAGACGGCGGTGGCCTCGGGCAGGGTGAAGTCGATAACGGCGTCGCCCCCCGGGAGGACGCCCGCCAGGTCATCGCCCACCGCCACGCCCAGCGGCCCGGTTCCCGCCAGCTCCCCGGCGTCCCGGCCCACCGCCTCGCCGCCGGGGCGATCCACGGCGCCGGCGAGCTCGGCCTGTCCGTCCCCGTCCACCGCCTGCAGCAGCGTGCGGCCCATCCGGCCCGTGGCGCCGGTAATCACGATTCTGGTCATGCCCTACCCTTTCAGGTTCCGAAGCGCGCGCCTCGATCAGGACGCCAGGCGGTCGAGGAAGTCGCGCACCTTATCCCACCAGGACTTGCTGTGCGGATGGGAGCCGTTCTGCTTCCCGGCCTCCTCCTCCAGCTCCCGCAGCAGCTCCTTCTGGCGGTTGTTGAGGTTCACGGGGGTCTCCACCTTCACGGTGCAGAGCAGATCCCCGGGCCGGGAGGAACGGACCCCCTGGATACCCTTGCCGCGCAGTCGGAAGGTCTTGCCGGACTGGGTGCCCCCGGGCACCTTCATCTTGGCCTCGCCCTCCAGAGTGGGGACGGTGACCTGATCGCCGAGCGCGGCCTGGGTGATACTGATGGGCACCTCGCAGCGCAGGTCGTCACCTTCCCGTTCGAAGATGGGGTGCGGCTTGATGCGCACTTCCACGAACAGGTCGCCGCGCGGGCCGCCGTTCTCGCCCGGCTCGCCCTCGCCGGAAAGGCGGATGCGATCGCCGCTGTCCACCCCGGCCGGGATGTTCACCTCCAGGCTCTTCTCCTGGCGCTGGAAGCCGGTGCCGCGGCAATCCGTGCAGGGCTGTTCGATCTTGACCCCCTCGCCGCCGCAATCCGGGCACGGCTGGGTGACCGAGAAGAAGCCCTGCTGCATTCGCACCTGCCCCATGCCGCCGCAGGTGGAGCACTTGCTCTTGGAGGTTCCCGGCTTGGCGCCGGAGCCCTCGCAGGTATCGCATTTGACCTTGCTCGGCACCTTGATGGTGACCTCGGTGCCCCGGGCCGCCTCCTCCAGGGACAGATCCAGGGAATAGCGCAGGTCCGCGCCCCGGTAGGCCCGCTGCCGACCCCGGCCGCCGCCACCGAATATATCGCCGAAAATGTCGCCGAATATATCGCCGAAACCGCCGAACCCTTCGGCGCCGCCCCCGCCTCCGGCCGCGGCGCCTTCCACGCCGGCGTGGCCGAAGCGGTCATAGGCAGCCCGCTTCTGCGAGTCCGACAGGACCTCGTAGGCCTCCTTGGCCTCCTTGAATTTCTCCTCGGCATCCTCGTCATCCGGATTGCGGTCCGGATGGTATTTCATGGCCAGACGCCGATAGGCCTTCTTGAGGTCTTCATCGGAGGCGTCCTGGCTGACTCCGAGGATCTCGTAATAATCCCGCTGAGCCATGAAAGCCCTTTCCCGTTAATTCGGTTCCGTCTAATGGCAATCAGGCGCGGGGAGCCCCCACGCCTGATTCCGGACGCTTGCGTGATGATACCTTACTGGTTCTTGTTCTTGTCGTCGCCTTCCGTGAACTCGGCATCGATCACATCGTCATCGGAGCTATCGGAGCTGGCCTGCTCGCCGCCGGATTCGGCGGTCTGCTCGGCACCGGCCTGCTGATAGGCCTGCTCGGCGAGCTTGTGCGAGGCCTGGGCCAGCTTCTCCATGGCCTGATCGATGGCCTCCTTGTCCTCACCCTCCAGGGTCTGCTCCAGCTCGGAGATGGCCGACTCGATGTTCTGCTTGTCCTCGTCGCTCACCTTGTCGCCATAGTCTTCCAGGGACTTGCGGGTGGAGTGGATGAGGCTGTCGGCCTGGTTGCGGCTCTCCACCAGCTCACGCTGCTTCTTGTCCTCGTCGGCGTGCTCCTCGGCATCCCGCACCATCTGCTCCACCTCCTCCTCGGAGAGCCCGGAGCCGGCGCGGATTTGGATGGACTGCTCCTTGCCAGTGCCCTTGTCCTTGGCGGAGACATTGAGGATGCCGTTGGCGTCGAGGTCGAAGGTGACCTCGATCTGCGGCACGCCGCGCGGGGCCGGCGGGATGTCGCTGAGATCGAAGCGGCCCAGGGATTTGTTGCCGCTCGCCATATCGCGTTCGCCCTGCAGGACGTGGATGGTCACCGCGTTCTGGTTGTCCTCGGCGGTGGAGAACACCTGCGAGGCGCTGGTGGGGATGGTGGTGTTCTTCTCGATGAGCTTGGTCATCACCCCGCCCAGGGTTTCGATGCCGAGGGACAGCGGCGTCACGTCCATGAGCAGAACGTCCTTGACGTCGCCGGCCAGCACGCCGCCCTGAATGGCCGCACCGATAGCCACCACCTCGTCGGGGTTGACGTCCTTGCGCGGCTCCTTGCCGAAGAATTCCTGCACCTGCTGCTGCACCTGCGGCATGCGGGTCTGGCCGCCCACCAGGATCACATCGTCCACCTCCTTGGCGGAGACCCCGGCATCGTTCAGCGCGGTCTTGCAGGGCTCGATGCTGCGCTGCACCAGGTCTTCCACCAGAGACTCGAACTTGGCCCGGGTGACCTTGATCTCCAGGTGCTTGGGCCCGTTCTGATCGGCGGTAATGAAGGGCAGGCTCACCGTGGTCTGCTGGCTGGAGGACAGCTCGATCTTGGCCTTCTCGGCGGCGTCCTTGAGCCGCTGCAGGGCCAGGCGGTCCTTGCGCAGGTCGATGCCCTCGTCGCCCTTGAACTCGTCGGCCAGGTGGTCCACCAGGCGCAGGTCGAAGTCCTCGCCGCCCAGGAAGGTGTCGCCACTGGTAGCCATCACCTCGAAGGAGGCCTCGCCTTCCACGTCGGCGATGTCGATGATGGAGATGTCGAAGGTGCCGCCGCCGAGGTCATAGACCGCCACCTTGCGGTCCTTCTGCTGGCCGCTCTCCTTCTTGTCCAGGCCGTAGGCCAGGGAGGCCGCCGTGGGCTCGTTGATGATGCGCTTCACCTCGAGCCCGGCAATGCGGCCGGCGTCCTTGGTGGCCTGACGCTGGGAGTCGTTGAAGTAGGCGGGCACGGTCACCACCGCCTCGGTAACTTCCTCACCCAGGTAGTCCTCGGCGGTCTGCTTCATCTTCTGCAGCACCATGGCCGAGATCTCCGGCGGCGCGTACTTCTTGTCGTCCACCTGCACCCAGGCGTCGCCGTTGTCGGCCTCGACGATCTGGAAGGGCACCTGCTCGATGTCCTTCTTGGTGGTCGGATCGTCGAAGCGGCGGCCGATGAGCCGCTTGATGGCGTACAGGGTCCGCTCCGGATTGGTGACGGCCTGCCGCTTGGCGGCCTGCCCGACGAGACGCTCGCCGTCCTCGGTGAAGGCCACCATGGACGGCGTGGTGCGGTCGCCCTCGCTGTTCTCGATTACCCGGGTGCGCTCGCCTTCCATGACGGCGACGCAGGAGTTGGTGGTCCCCAGGTCAATGCCAATAATCTTACCCATGGCCTAATCCCCTTGGCTTGAATTCGGTAATACGGATTCGGTTTCGTGGATCGCGTGTCGATGCCGGGCCGCTTATTCGGAGTCCTGTTCCGCGTCGTCCTTCTGGGCGCTGTCCGGTCGGACGGAGACCTCCACCATGGCCGGCCGCACCAGGCGGCCGTTCAGCAGGTAGCCCTTCTGCATCACGGAGACCACCTGGTTGGGGTCACCCTCGGTCTCCACGGTGCTCATGGCCTGGTGGTAGTTGGGGTCGAAGGATTCCTCGACGGGATTGACCTCCTCGATGCCGTGCTTGGAAAGCACCTCATTGAACATATCGAGGGTCATACTGACGCCCTTGTGGAGCTTCTGCGCGCTGTCGGCTCCCTCCACTTCGACCTGGAGGGCCATCTCCAGGCTGTCCTTTACCGGAATCAGCTCCTTAAGGAAGCCCTCCAGGGCGAACTTGCGGGCCTGCTCGGCATCCTTCTCCGCCCGCCGCCGCGCATTCTCTCCCTCGGCCCGGGCACGCAGGACCTGATCCCAGTAGTCGGAAGCGGTGGATTCCAGCTCCTCCACCTTGCCTTCGAGCTCCTGGACGCGGGCCTTCAGCGTTTCCGGGTCGTCGGACGTCTCCTGGGTCTGCTGCTCCGTCTCCTGCTCGGGGACGTGCTCTTCACCCTCATTCTTTTGGCTGGAGTCAGTCATGGCTCCCTCGTTGATCTAAGCACCGGTTAGGTTCAACCCCGAACCGCCATCCGGCGGGTTCCTGGATTAATTGGGGGCCCGGCTCCCGGGTTTCAACCGGGAAGGAAGAATTTTTTCACGAAAAAACCGATCCCGGCGGGATCGGTTCGATGAAATCGGGCAGCGGGAACCGGGTATCAGGCGGTATCCCTGGCTCCCGGTGGACTGTTCAGGGACAGCACGGAGGAAAGCTGGCGGGCGGTGCAGTCCACGAACGGAATGGTGGCCGCGTAGTTCATGCGCGCGGGGCCAATCACCGCCACGGTGCCCAGCCCGTCGTCCTCGGTGCTGTAGCTGGCAGTGACCACGCTGCAGTCTTCCAGGGCCTCGTGCCCTACCTCATCGCCGATCATGAGCTGCACCCCGGAGCTCTCCTCCCCCCGGCCGTCCTCGGGGGCCGCCTCCAGCACGCGGGTGAGCTCCTCGGGCGCCTCCAGCACCTCGAACAGCTCACGCAGCCGTCCGCCCTGGGTGAATTCGGGATAGTCGAGGAGATTGCCCTGCCCTTCGATGAACAGTTCCTCCTCCTCGTCGTAATCCAGGGCCGACCAGCCGATCTCCGCGGCGAGCGCCTCCAGGGTACCCGGCTCGCCGCGTGCTTCCCCGGCCAGGGTCCGTTTCACTTCGGTCAGGGGTCGTCCCTGGAAGCGCTCGTTCAGGTAGTTGGCCGCCCGCTCCAGCTCGGATTCCGAAGGGGCCCTACCCAGCTCGACGATGCGGTTCTGCACGATCCCGGTGGTGGTAACCAGGATCGCCAGGATGCGGATCCGGGAAAGGGTGAGGAACTGGATCTGGCGAAACCGACCCTGTCCCAGGCGCGGCACCAGGACCAGGCCCACGTAGTGGGTGCGCCCGGAGATAAGCCGACCCACGGCGTGGTACAGCTGGTAGATATCGGAGGCCTGCTGGTAGAGATTATCCCGGATCTGGGCCTGCTCCTCGGAGGCCAGGGGCCGCATCTCCAGCATGATGCCGACGAACAGCCGGTAGCCCCGGCTGGTGGGGACCCGGCCGGCGCTCGTATGCGGGGACTGCACCAGCCCCCGCTCCTCCAGGTCCGCTACCGTATTCCGCACCGTGGCGGCGCTGACATCCAGCCCGCATTCCCGGGCAAGGACCCGGGAGCCCACCGGGGCGCCGGTCTCGATGTACAGGCGAACCAGGGCTTTCAATACCTGTTTGGATCGGGCGTCCAGCTCGGAGTGCAAACGCGCCTACCTCTATCTGCCTTTGGTCCCCTGTCCGGCCAGCGGAAGCTAGCAGGCGGACCGGAGGGTGTCAATTCTCGGCCTGCGGGGACGATGCCGAGCGTTATACCCCATTTTTTGCTTCCGCAACAGGGCGTTCAAGAAGCATGCCGGCTTGGCGGCTGCCCGCCCCCGTGCTAGGTTGATCCCTTCGCGCGGGAATGGTTCCCCGCGAGCCCCTTCCCTACAGAGACAGCGAATCCCTACGGTGCAGGCGGTAAACTTCCAGACGGTCGCCCTGATCGGCAAGTACGGCGACCCCAATGTAAAGGAATCCGTGGCCCACTTGGTGGAGATGCTCACCGCCGAGGGCGTCACTGTGCTGGTAGAGCACGCCACCGCCGGCTCCCTGCCCACGAAGGCCCGCTACGAGGCCTCCAGCCTGGCGGCCATTGGCAACCGCGCGGATCTGGCCATCGTCGTGGGCGGCGACGGCACCCTCATCGGCGCGGGCCGCAACCTCTGCGAGTACGAGATACCGCTGGTGGGCGTGAACCTGGGGCGGCTGGGCTTCCTCACCGAAACCAGCCTGACCAACATCGAGGGCAGCCTGGAAGATCTGCTGGCCGGCGCCTACCAGGTGGAGGAGCGCATGATGCTCCGGGTCCGGGTTCAGCGCCAGGCCGGGGACCTGGCCGTGGAGCGGGCCTTCAACGACGTGGTCATCCATCGCGGCAACATCGCCCGGATGGTGGAGATGGAGACCTACGTCGACGGCCTGTTTGTCTTCTCCCAGCGCTCCGACGGCCTCATCGTCGCCAGTCCCACGGGCTCCACCGCCTATGCCCTCTCCGCCGGCGGACCCATCGTGCACCCTTCCATGCGCGCCTTCACCCTGGTGCCGGTGTGTCCGCACACGCTGACCAACCGGCCCCTGATCGTTCCCGGCCACAGCCATATCGAGGTGGTCCTTGCCAACAACCCGGGCGAGGTCCAGCTCACCATGGACGGCCAGACGAACTTCGCCCTGCAGGACGGCGACCGCATCCACATCCAGCGGGACGAGCACAACGTGCATCTGCTCTCCGATCCCCGGCGCAGCTATTTCGACGTACTGCGGGAGAAGTTCAGCTGGGGCGAGCGGAATTGACGGCCGCCGGAGCGGACCGACCCGTGCGGATGCGCCGCGGCTTGCCCCGCTCCGGGCCCCTGCGATCTACTGAAGGGCCGGAATCGCGACCCCCGCGCTCCGGGGCCGCCGGACTTCCCCATTAACCGGGCAGGCTGACATGCTCCAACACCTTTCCATCCGCAACCTCGCCGTGATGGCGGCCTGCGACATTGAGCTCGGCCCCGGATTCGCCGTTCTGACCGGCGAGACCGGCGCCGGCAAATCCATCCTCGTGGACGCGCTCGGCTTGGTGCTCGGCGACCGCGCGGACCTCGATCAGGTGCGCAGCGGCGCCGATCAGGCGGAGATCAGCGCCACTTTCGAGCTTCCACCGGACAGCCCGGCGCGAGCCATCCTGCGCGATCAGGCCCTTGAGGGCGAAGAGGGCGAGTGCGTGATCCGCCGGGTGCTGTCCCGGGAGGGCCGCTCCAAGGCCTTCATCAATGGCCGCCCGACGCCCGTTCAGACCCTCAAGGACCTGGGCGAGTGGCTGGTGGACATCCACGGCCAGGGCGAGCATCACACCCTGCTCCATACCGCCACCCAGCGCGACCTCCTGGATGCCTTCGCGGGATCCGCGGAGCAGGCCGGTTGGGTGGCCGAAGCCTGGCGGAACTGGCGCTCGGCACGGGAGCGACTGGAGGAGCTGGAGCGGAGCCAGGGGGAGCGCGAGGAGCGTCGGGAACTGCTGCGCTTCCAGGTGAGCGAGCTGGAGGAGCTGGACCTGCGGTCCGGGGAAACGGAGGAGCTGGAAACGGAGCGGAACCGGCTGGGCTCCGCACACCGCCTCATGGAGGGCGCCCAGGGACTGATCCAGCTCCTCTACGAGGAGGAGGGCTCCGTCTCCGACCGCCTCGGGCACGCCCAGACGGAACTGGAAAACCTGTCGGAGACCGATCCCGAGCTGGCGGAGGCCCGTGACCTAGTGGCCAACTCCACGGCCCAGGCGGAGGAGGCCGCGGAGGCCGTGCGCCACTACCTGAATCGCCTGGAAGCGGATCCCGAGCGACTGGCAGCGGTTCAGGAACGCCTGGACACCGTCTACCAGCTGGCCCGCAAGCACCACGTGGAGCCCGAGGAGCTGGTGGGGCTCGCCGAGCGGCTGCGCGGCGAGCTCGACGAGCTGGAGGAGCTCGGCCCCAGGCTGGAGGCCGCCCGGAAGGAGGTGGAGCGCACACGCGGCATCTATGCGGACGCCGCCGCCGAGCTGACGCGCATGCGCGGCGCGGGCGCCGAGAAGCTCGCCGAGCGGGTCACCGAGGAGATACAGGTTCTGGGCATGCCGGACGCCGCCCTGGTGGTTGCGGTGGAGACCGCCGACGATCCCGCGGAGGGTGGAGCACACGGCATGGACCGGGTGGAGTACCGGGTGCGGACCAATCCGGGCGAGCCGCCGCGCTCCCTGGCCAAGATCGCCTCGGGCGGCGAGCTATCGCGCCTGTCCCTGGGCATTCAGGTGGTGCTGGCCCGGCACACGGAGGTGCCTACCCTGATCTTCGACGAGGTGGACGTGGGCGTCTCGGGGGCGGTGGCGGAAATGGTGGGCCGCAAGCTGCGGGCGGTGGGCGAGCGCAGCCAAGTCCTGGCGGTTACCCACCTGCCCCAGGTGGCGGCGCAGGGCCACCACCACTTGCGGATTTTCAAGGAAACGGACGCCGAGGGCGCCTACACCCGGGTGGAGCCTCTGGCCCACGAGGACCGGGTGGAAGAGATCGCCCGCATCCTGGGCAGCCGCAACATCACAGACTCGACCCGAGCCAACGCCCGGGAGATGCTGGCCGAGGCGGAGGCGGCCGACTAGACCGCCTATTCCTTGTCCTGCTGCTCCCGGATGCAGTCCGCGCAGAGCCCATAGAGCTCCATGCGGTGGTCCGTGAGCCGGAAGCCATGCTCCTTGGCCACCTCTTGCTGAAGGCGCTCGATCTCGTCTTTGACGAACTCCTCGACGCGGCCGCAGCGGACGCAGACCATGTGGTCGTGGTGCTTGTTCTCGTCCAGCTCGAAGAACGCGCGCTCACCGTCGAAGTGGTGGCGCTTCACCAGCCCCGCCTGCTCGAACTGGGTCAGTACCCGGTAGACGGTGGCCAGGCCCACCTCCTCCCCCGCGTCCAGCAGGCTGCGATAGACCCCCTCGGCGGTGAGGTGCCGCTCCTCGGCATCCTCGAGCAACTGTAATATCATCAAACGCGGCCGGGTCGCTTTGAGCCCGACCTGCTTCAGTTCCTTGGTTTCCCGGCTCATGCACGGGCCTCCTTCACGGGAAACGATCCCACAGGGAACGGGAATCGGATTAAATCATTATTTTACACCCGGAGGACCGATGAAACGAAAGCGGCATTCCATGCGTCCTCCAGTACCATCCAGGGAGCGCACCATGTGCAAGTCCGGCCCCACCCGCCGCCTGCTTCCCGCCGGTCTAGCGGTCCTACTCGGCCTGGGTGGCTGCGCGGCCATGGACATCGAGCAGGGAAGCTATCTGACTCGCGGCCAGGTGGCAAAGATGGAGCAGGGCATGAGCCGCTCGGAGGTGCGCCGGGCCCTGGGCGAGCCGCTTCTCCAGGACCCCTTCCATCCGCGGCGCTGGGACTACGTCTTCATGCGGATCTCCGAGGACGGCGAGCGGACCTATCGCCGGTTGTCGGTCTTCTTCGACGGCCAGGGCCGGGTGGCACGCACGGAGAAGGCGGGCTCCGACTTCCCCGAAGGCTATGTGCCCTCCTCCGGGGCATCCTGACCGGCCTTAGTCCCTTCCGCCTCGCCGCCGGATTCCTCCTCCGCCTGCTTGCGCTTGCGGGTCCGGGCCTTCTTGGGATCCGCCTGAAGGGGGCGATAGACCTCCACGCGGTCGCCCTCCCGCAGCTCCTGATCGTTCTTCACCGGCTTGCCGAAGATCCCGAGCTTCTTCCCCTCAAGCTCCAGGTGGGGGAACTTCTCCAGGATGCCCGACATCCGCACCGCCTGCTCGGCGGTGACCCCCTCGGGGGCCTCGAACTCCACCCACTCCTGGTGGTCCGGCTCCGCATAGGCCACGCTCACCTGCATTGTCCGCCCCCTCCTTTATCGGGACCGGCCGTAAACCGATTCCGCCCGCTTCCGGAAGTCGGCCACCAGGGTATCCACCGCCCGGTGGAAGACCGGGCCCACCATCATGGACAGCATGCGGTTGACGAACTCGAACTGGATGGACATATGCACCCGAGTGCCGCGGCCCTCCAGCGGCTCGAAGGTCCAGACTCCCTCCAGGAAACGGAACGGCCCCTCCAGCAGGCGCATCTCCACCAGCTTGGGCCGCTGAAAGGCGTTACGGGTGGAAAAGGACTTACGGAGCCCCTTGTACTCCAGGGTCAGCTCGGCGGTGAGGTTGTCCTCCTCCCGGGTAAGGACCCGGCCCTTGCTGCACCAGGACAGGAATTCCGGATAGGACTCGATATCCATGACCAGGTCGTACATCTGATCGGGGGAGTAGGGAACGACCTCGCTGCGTTCCATGGACGGCATAGACGGACAGTGCCTCCGGTTTCGGTTCTTTTCTCGGGTGTCGCCATCCCGGGGACCTCAATCGGCTCCGGGCCGGTCCTCCTGGCGCCAGGAATGGAGGTCGATGATCACCGCCACCGCCAGGGTAGCCAGGAGCCACCCCAGCCCGATACCCACCACCGCCCACGGGGAATAGCCGCCATAGGGGGCGAGGAACTCCTGGGCCAGGGCCCGATCCAGCAGACCCAGAAGGGCCACGGGAATGATGATCTTGAGGCTGTAATCCAGCCAGGAGCGCTGCAGCCAGACGCCGGCGATGGAAAGCAGCACGAACAGCCTTCCCAGGAAGGTGCCGAGGCCGTCTTCCGCCTGGTGCAGACCGAACCAGGTAAAGGCCAGGGCGCCGGTCATGAGCAGCCGCATGAAGGTGCCGTAGTGGCTGCTGAAGCGGAAGCTGCCCGCGCCCTCGATATGGGAGCCGAGCCGCTCACCACCGAACACCCAGCCCACGATAAGTGCCTCGAGCAGGCCTACCAGCACCAGACCGTAGCTCGTCATGAAGTGGTCGACGATGTCCAGCCAGCTGATGCCGGCGCCGGTGGTGAATACGATTCCCATCAGGAAGCCCACGGTGCACACGGTACCCACCACCTTGGTGCGGTTGACCTCGTACTTATCCGAGAGCGCGGACACGAAGGCCTGGATGATGGAGATGGAGGAGGAAAGGCCAGCGATGGCCAGGGCGGTGAAGAACAGGACGCCGAATACGGTGGGCAGGAAGGGAAGCTCGCTTATCACCTGCGGGTAGGCCACGAAGGCCAGGCCGATGCCACTGGTTACCACCTGGTCGACGCCCTGGCCCTGCGCCTGGGCCATGAAGCCCAGGGTGGCGAACACCGCCACGCCGGCGAAGATGGCGAAGCCGCTGTCCGCGAAGGCGGTGATCAGGGCGTTGCGTGTGATGTTGGACCGCTCCGGAAGATAGGAGGCATAGGCGATCATGATCCCGAAGCCCAGGGACAGGGTGAAGAAGATCTGGGTGATGGCCTCCACCCATACCCGCCAGTCGGCCAGCTTGCTCCAATCCGGCGCCAGGTACCAGGCGAGGCCCTGCCCCGCCCCGGGCAGGAACAGAGACCAGATCACGAGCACGATCATGAGCAGAAACAGCATGGGGATGAACACCCGGATAACCGGCTCCACCCCGCCGCGCAGGCCGCGGCCCACGATGATGCCGTTGAGCGCCCAGACGACAGCCAGCGACACCAGGATGGTGAAACGGGGCGCCGTCAGCTCGAAGGGCTTGCGCAGGCCGTCCTCGGTGCTCGCACCCAGAAACTCCCCGAAGAAGAAGGCGTTGGCGCCGCCGTCCATGCCGGCCCAAGGCTGGTAGAGGGCGAAGAAAATGAAGTTCAGGCACCAGGCGATCACCACGCAGTAGTACACCAGGATGCCGAACATGGTGAAGCCCACGGCCCACCAGCCCACCCACTGGAAGCGCCGGTCGATGCGGAACAGCGACACCGGGGCCGAGGCCTTCATGTAGTGACCGATACCGAACTCCAGCATCAGCAGCGGGATGCCGACGATGAACAGGGCCAGTATGTAGGGCACCAGAAAGGCGCCGCCGCCGTTCTCATAGGTGACGTAGGAGAAGCGCCAGATATTCCCGAGCCCCACCGCCGAGCCGATGGCCGCCATAATGAAGCCCGCGGTGGATTGCCACTGCTCCCGTTGCTCGCTCATGGCCGCGAAATCCCCTTTCGCCGAGAGCGGCCCCGCCCGTGGGGCCGAGGGTGGGCTGAATCGCCGATAACCGGCGGCGCGAAAAGCGCCACCAGCCTACCAGACTTGTCCAGCCCGTGCCCTCGGCGGAATTGAGGCGCTTACCGCTTCCGGGTAGCATAGATCGCTTACGCCCAGGCCAGTATTCCGGGAAAAGGAGCCCATGGGAGCACCACCGCGCCAGATCGCCCAGAACAAGAAGGCCCGCTTCGACTTCCACATCGAAGAGGAATTCGAGGCCGGCATCGAGCTGCAGGGCTGGGAGGTGAAGGCCCTGCGGGCCGGGCGGGCGAACATCAAGGAAAGCCACGTCATCATCCACCACGGCGAGGCCTTCCTGGTGGGCGCGCGCATCTCACCACTGCCCGAGGCCTCCACCCACGTGAGCCCCGACCCCACGCGGACCCGGCGGCTGCTCCTGCACGCCCGCCAGCTCCGGACCCTGATCGGCCAGACCCAGCAGAAGGGATTTGCCATCGTGGCCCTGGACATGCACTGGACCCGCGGCCTGGCCAAGGTGCAGATCGCCCTGGCCAAGGGCAAGAAAAAGCAGGACAAGCGTGCCGACATCAAGGAGCGCGACTGGCAGCGCCAGAAGCAACGGCTACTGAAGGAAAAGAACCAGTAGGCGCGGGGCCAACCGCCAAGTACACCCAGGAAGGCGAACAATAATGGCTGTAGCCTCTCCTGGCGAGCACCCGAACAGCTGCACCGTCCATTTCGGCTCTGCGATCCGACCGGCCCGGAAGCCACCGATATTTTTCTCTTTATTCCTGCCTTCGTCGTCTTGGCGTGCTTGGCGTCCCTGACGGTTCAACCTTCTGTTCCCGACCGTGGAACTTCCCCACAAGCCCACAGTCCTAGTAGGTGAATTTGGCCGAGGGATGGCCCCCGCGGGGCCGATCTGATAGGCTGGTCAACAGCTTGCGAAGGGGGCGATTCTGGATTCGACGTGAACCCGCAAGCTATTGGTGCATGCCGAGGTAGCTGGGTAACCTCGTAAATCCTCCCAGCGGGCAAAGATACCTGCCGACAACGAAGAGTTCGCCGTAGCCGCATAGCCGGCTGCCCCGCTTCCCGAGCTGCCCGTGGCAAGGGATCAAGCGGGTCGACCTTCACGGGACCGCGGCAGCGCCCCGCCCGGGGCCACCTGCCGTTAAATCCAATCCGGGCTAACCGGTCACATCCCCGTCACCCGGGACCGTGATCGGTGAAACCAAAGGGTGACTAAGCATGTAGATCCAATAGTGGACGGTTCGCGGACGCGGGTTCGAGTCCCGCCGCCTCCACCAACATCCGGTCCGGCGAAATCCGAGACCTCCTGGAAGCCCGCCAAATGGCGGGCTTTTTTTTATTCCCAATCCCTCCGCAATACCTCACCGCACGCACAACCGTCCGGCCGGAAGTCGAAACTACTTATCCGGCCGGGGAGCCGACGCCACGGGCTTCAGAACCTCCTCCAGCTTCGGCACGAGAAAACCGGCCGCCCGGCGGAAGGCCCGGTCATTATCGCCCCGGAAGGAAAACAGGCGGTCGAGCAGCAGTTTCTCAGTCCGCAAATCGAGGACGTATACCTTCCCCCACTGGACAAGCGTGCTCATCTTGTGAACCCCGCCGTACACGAGGATCCGACCACCGGCCTGCTCTGCCGCCCGGATCAGATCCGCCGGGGCCATACTCCCGGCGGAGCAGCGCGCGGCTCCGCATTGCAGTGGAGCAGCCGCGTATTCCTCCCCGGCCGATAGCTGTTCCCGGAGGATCCGCACGAAGGTGCGCATCCGCGCGGCGTGCTCCGCGCTCTGGTCCCGTACCTCTCCCGAGGTGTCCTTATAGTCGAAATCGGCGATCACCACCGGAACCGGGCTCTCGGCGCTGGCCGGAGCGGGGACCGTCAGATACGCCATTGCCATCAGGAGCACTACGCTACGAAAGACTCGCCGGCCATGCCGCATGGCTCTCCTCCCGAATCCCATCCCGCGCCCGATGCGCGGGCAGTCATGGGCCCTTTCTCCGGGAGGTTATACCTTGCCGGGCGCAACCGCTTCTCTTTTCGCGCCAAGGGTGCACGGGGGAGGAGCCTCTCCTTTTTCCGAACACCCTGCGCCGCCGGAAACTCGAGCCTTCTGCCACAGGACTTTTCCCCTACCGGCCCGACCCCTGCGCGGCCTTCGCCGCCTTGCGTAATGCGCTGGTCAACCGTCCGCCAAGGGCCTCACGATAGGTTTCCAGTCCCGCGGCCACCTGCTCCCGAAGCCAGTCCTCGAACAGGGGATGAGGCACGAAGCCCTTGCCGAGCTCGAGCTCGAGGCCCTTCAGGAATTCCTCCGCGTGACCGGTACCGGTAGTGCGCGCGGGAACAACGATGGCCCGCCCGCCGTCCGCCGCGGCCTGGCGCACCAGCTCCCGCACGCGCCCCACCGCGGCCTGCCGCTTTTCCGACCAATCCTCCCGCCACGTGGCCACACGGATATGGCGGAAGGCATCCCCGCCGTGCGCCCGCATGCGCTCGGCAAGCCGCTCCAGGGTCTCCAGCCAGGCCTTGTTGGCCTTGTCCTGGCCCACCCCGTGGGCCACCAGGATCACGGACTCCCGCTCGGGATCCGAGGAGTGCGCTTGGGCACGGTCGAGGAGGGCCCGGGCGAACAAGGGATGGGCACCCAGGCCGCCCACCGTGAGTGCCTGGGCGGTGGTGCGAATACGCTTCGGGGGCGGCCCCGAGCTGCCGCCGTGGCCGACCATGCCGCCAGCGGCTGCAACCCCGCCGGTGCCCTCGATGTCGCGGCCGAGCATGCGCCGGATGGTGTCCCGGAACGAGGTCTCGCGTCCGAACACCCGGACCAGCAGGATCAGGCGGGCCCCCTTCGCCTCCAGACGCTCCACGGCGGGCTCGATGGTGCGCTGGTCGGCCATGGAGAAGGCGAAATCCAGCCGATAATCCTCGGCCAGCCCAGCCGCCGCCCGTCGCATGCGCTCGTTCCAGTGGTAGTCGGCGCCGTGGGCGTGGAACAGCACGCCGATGTCGTCGGCGGCGAGCGGCAGGTGCCGGTTGGCCTCGCGCAAGGCCCAGGTAGCCACCGCGTCGTGGGGCAGGAGCCCGGAGAGGACTCGGCCCTTGTCGCCCATGCGCCGTTGCCAGGAAGCGGTGACGTTCATGCGGCTGTCGTACTTGGGCCCGAGGTGGAATGGCGCCAGAACCTTGGGCTCGGGGCCCTGGCGCAGCCCCCTGACGGTGGCCCCGGCGCAGCGGGTGTCGCCGGCCTTGCCGTGGGCGGGCCACACCTCGGCCGTCACGGAGGCGAAGCCGAAGCCCCTGGCCGCCTGTCGCGCCAGTCGGGCCAAACCCTCGCGCATGGCCCCGCAGCTGGCCTTGTCCCCGGCTCCGTAGCCAGCCACCACCAAGTGCTTGTCCGCGGGGGAGCGGACGTTCCGGAGCCGATCGGCCAGCACTTCCACGGCCAGATAGCTGCGGCCGAAGACTCGGCCCCGGTCGACCGTGTCCGCCTTCAGGCCAGCCATGACCACTTCCAGGGTATCGAAGGCCGGGCTGCCCTCGGACAGGAACAACGGCAGCACCGTCACCGCCGACACCTGCTTTCGCAGGTCCTCGACGTCCGAGGCGAGCATGTCGCCGGTGCGGTCGTCGGTAACGAACAGGAGACGGGCAGGGTGGCGCTCCGACAGCTTGTCGAAGACCCGGCGTGCCTGCTCGTTGCCCAGAAAGCCCCGGTCGGGCACGGCCAGCACGAAGCCGTGAGCGGCCTCGCCGGCCAGGGTCGTTGACGAAAAGCCCGGGGCCACTAAGAGGGCCAGGACCCAAATGGCTCGAATCATCATGGTCCTCCTTCTGCAATACCGTCTCGCCGTTCGGACCGGGCCCGGGATCAAAAGCGATCGGGAAGGGTGGCGCGTGCCCCGATCAACAGGGACACGACGGTGGGTATGGTCAGCGCCGCCCAGGAGAGGACATCGCCGAATCCGTCGGAGAGCAGGGCGGCCACCAAGCCGATCCCGGAGAGCAGGGCCAGCGCCAGCGGAGCGCCCCAGACACGGCCTCTGGGTCCGGCCCGGGTCATGGCGTCCGCCCCCGGGATTCAGGGCCATTCCCGGGTCGCGGGCCGGCTTCAACGGACCGGCCGCCGTTGCGCCGCAGCCAGAGGTAGAGGCCGGTAACCAGGACACCGATGGCAAGCAGGTCCAGAAGCCCCCACAGGATCTTCAAGGGCAAGCCGCCGTAATCGCCGAAATGCAGCGGCTGCGATAGCAACAGGGCGCTTACGTACCAGGGGAGCCCGCGCGTGGCGACAACCTCGCCGGTATCGGCATCGATCATCACCGGGGTCAGCAGCTGTGCGGTCAGCGGCGTGGTGCCCTGCATGTAAGCCATGAAGTGGCCATCGCCGGTGAAACCGTTGCCCGGGAAGGCCATGAAGCTCAGCGCTTTGTCCGGCTGGGCCCGGCGGGCGGCCGTCACCGCCTCGGCCGGAGATCGCTCGGCCACAGTGTCGTCCCCCGTCGCCCCGGCGGTCATCTCGGCAAGCTGAGTGGATTGCCACTGGCTGAAGATGGGCACCGACAGGGTATTGACTACTCCTGTAAAGCCCACCACAAGCACCCAGACCAGGGTGGCCATGCCCACCAGGTTGTGGGCGTCCAGCCAGCGCAGGCGCCTTGTTTGCCGGCGCACCCGGCCGAAGCCCGCCCGCCCCAGATAGGGGGCGTACAGCACGGCGCCGGACACCAGGGAGGCCACCAACAGCAGCCCCATCGCTCCCAGGAACAACGTCCCCCACAGCCCCGCGAACATGTCCACGTGCAGGCGGAGGATGACATTCATGACCCCCTGCCCCACCGGGTAGGCGTTCAGCAGCTCGCCGGTGCGGGCGTCGTAGGTCAGGAACGACGAGGCCTCGGTCGCCTCCACGGTCTCGCCCAGGCGCACGAACCACAGATCCGGATGTTCCGGCTCGCGCACTAGGAACTGGACAACCTCGTCCGGCCGGCGCTCCCGTGCGTCGGCCAGGATGGCATCAACTTCCGCCCGCTGCCCCGAGGCCTCGACCGCCGGGGCGCTCACGCGGTAGCCCAACGCCCGGTCGATCTCCTCGTGGAAGATCAGCGGCAGCCCGGTCACGAACAGCAGCAGCATGAATACGGTGCAGATCAGGCTGGTCCACTTGTGCACCCGGTACCAGCCCTTCAGGCGCCTTCCGTTCACGATTTCCCTCCTGGGCGGACCCAATGCAAACGGCCCGGGGCATGGCACCCCGGGCCTGTGGCGCGACCCTAGAGCGGGTTAGTAGGTGACACTATAGGAGGCGCTCAGGGTCCGGCCGCGGCCGGCGAACACATAGCCAGCCAGGTTGTAGGCCTGACCCAGCGGCGTGATGTACTGCTCGTCGAGCAGATTATTGATACCCACCTCTAGGCTGCCCGGGCCCACCTCGACGCGACCACTAGCGTCAACCAAGGTGTAACCGTCGACCTTGCCCTTGGCGAACGCATCGCTAGCAGGCAGAGCAGCTGAGTCGAAACGATCGCGGTCGAACACCTGCTTGGCCTGCAGGCGTGCGGACCAGCGCTCGGTTGGGGCATACTCGCCGTACAGGGTCAGTTCCGGCGGCGCGATCCGGGTACCATCCAGGTACTCGTCGGTATCGCCGTCGCTGTCGGTGTCCACGCGCCCTTCCTGCCAAGAGGCGGTGCCGCCCAGCCGCAGGGCGCGGGTGGCGTCCACGTCGGCGGTCAGCTCCACGCCGTAGATCTGCTCCTTGCGCCGGAGCAACGGGAAGTTGGGCGGGCCGCCGAAGGTGGCGCCCTGATCGGAGACGCTGTAGTAAGCGCTGGCGCTTGCCCGCCAGGCGTTGAAGCGCCCCCGCCAGCCGATCTCGTAGTTGTCCACCACTTTGGCTTCTGACTCGAAATCCTCCGCCTCGATGTCGTTACCCGCCGGGATTTCATTGTCGATATCCGCACTTTTTGTGCGAAGCTGGCGACCGATGTCGGCTACCGAGAAGCCCTGGCTGAAGCTGGCGAACAACTCCTGCCGGTTGGTCAGGTAGTGCACCAGGCCCGCGTTGAAAACGGTCTCGCTATAGCTGAGCTTTCCTCCCAACACGGTATGGGAATCCTGCCAGCCTTCATCCTGGAAGGTGGGCACATCGATCTGCACGCGCTCGTGGCGAACCCCGCCCCGCACTAACCAGTCCTGGCCCAGATTGGCCTGCAGCTGCAGGAAGGGCGCGTAATTCACCTGGTCGAGCTCACCCACGCTGGTGCGGCCGTCCACGAAGCTCTGGGAGGAGGTCTCTGTGCCAACATCGATGCCGTAGACGGCGTTGGCGCTCTGACCGATGGACCGGTCGTGGGCCAGCCGCACGCCGGTGTGCTGGGTCTCCAGATAGGTCTGCCCGGCCCCGGTGGTGTAATAAGGGTAGTAGCCAAAATCAGTACGGTAGTCCTGATGGTAGACCTGGGTGGACAGGGTACCGCCGAGCAGGTCCTGCCAAGTGTGGTCCAGGCTGATATTGAGGTTCTCGGTGCCGGGATCGATACCTTCCGGCTCCTCGTCGAGGGCCTGGGTGGCCTCATCGGTATCGGGATTGCCTCTGCCTGGATCCGTCTCACCAGGGCGGCGGTGTTCGGCATCCTGGGCATGGTCGTAGTAGTTGATCGCCAGCCGCAGGCGCTGGTCGGGAGTCAGCTGGTAGCCCAGCTTGGTCTGCAGGTTGTACTCGCGGGACTCGGCGAGTCCACCGCCCTGGGAGCCGAAGTTGGGCGGGATGAGGTCTCCCTCACCGTCGTACCAGCTACCGGTGTCCCTAACACTCAGGTTGACGCTATAGTCGAAAGCGCCCGTGTCGCCGCGGAAGGCCTGGTAGAGCCGGCCGCCGAAGCTGTCGCTGTCCTCCATCTGGCCAGTGACGCCGACCGTGGTCTGCATTTCGGTGCCGTCAAGGCCCTGGCCACTTTTGGTAATGAAGTTGATGATGCCGCCGGTGGAGCCCGCGCCGTAGGTGGCCACGGCCCCGCGAATGACCTCGATGCGCTCGATGGCCCCCGGCGAAACGCTGCGAAGGTGCTTGAAGGCCTGGCGCAGCACGGCGTTCTGGGGCACGCCGTCGATCATCACCAGGAAGCTGCGGCCGCGCATCTGCTGGCCGTAGTTGGTCAGGCTCTCGGAAGACTGGCCCAGACCAGGCACCAGGTTGGACAGAATCTCGCCCAGGTCCTGCGTGGTACGGGTCTGCTTTTCGATCTCCTCTCGGTCGATCACGGTCACCGAGCCGGGTATATCGGCGATAGAGCGTCCCTGACTGGTGCGCGTGGTGGTCACCGTGATGGATTCCAGATCTTCGCTATCCGCCAGGGCCTGTCCCGGCGCGACCGCGAGGCCGGACAGCGCGAGGAGGAGCAAGGGGTTCCGGACGGACGGCCGCCGGCCCATGGATTGGAGGCGGACAGCAGCCGTATTGCGGCGCCTGCGTGGGGGAGCCATGCACTTCCTCCCGGGTTGGTTCAAAAAGGTTTTATATTGAACAATAATCCTAATGAAAATCGTTTTTATTTACAAAAAAGACTCAGCCCGCTCCTGAAGGACATCCCCGACTCCATAAGGACTGGATGGCCTGAACCGACCCGGGCATGGTCCGGCCGGAATCTTGGAAGCGTTTACGGGGTTGGAGCTGACGGGAGGTACATGCGCGGAGGATCTGTGCCCGGGATACTTCTCTTTTTGCCTTTTCCGGACAAATCGAGTCCATGATGCAAGGGATCAGCGTCTGGATTTTGCAAGGTCCTCGACCACCTCTCCCACATAAATACTTCATACTTTTTAAAGATTTTCTGCTTTCCGAAGCTCATAATAAATACCCCCCCCTTAAAAATAAAACAGATATTATCTGACCCCCCGAAAAAAACAAAAATTTAAAAAGAAAAAACAAGTACCAACAAAACATACACTAAAAAGCAAAGCCCTCCTCATATCCGTAAATATCTTTCGCATCAAGAGCCCCGGAATGGCCCTATCCGAATTCCGCATTCTCCTCATGCTTTCGGAAAGCGACACCATCCCCGATATAAGAGCCAAGGACTGCGGATCACGGCAAGAGGGCTGGAGGTGCTCGATGAACGGAACGCCGAAGCGGAGGCTGAACGGGATTCCAGCTGACACCCGGATATCCCCCGCTTTCCGGACCCGGCAGGGGCCCGCTTTACAATGCCCGCCTACCTTTTATCGGACCGCGCTAGCGCACAAAAACGCCCGCGGGTTCTCCCCGCGGGCGGCTGGCACGACCCCCAGAAAAGTCAGTGCTTTTCTTCCCGGAGCTCGTTCACCGGGTGCTCGCCGGCGGGCTGACTCCGATATTCGTCTCCCTTGGAATCCCTGTGGGAGCCGATAACCTCTTCGCTGGGCACCCAACCGTCGCCGTGGACTTTCTTCTGGTACTCGTAGTAGCGGTGCCCTTCGGGGAGATCGTCGACGCGGACGAAGTCCGTCCCGTCCCCCGTGAGTGCCACCTGGTCGGCCAGCACCTGGCGCACGTACTGCTTGTTGCTCTCGAACTTGAGCGGCTCGGGCAGGCTTTCCGGAAGTAGCTCGGCCGCCGGATCGCGACCGTCGAGCTTCTTCATGAGCTCCACGGCACTCTTGAGCTGCTCAATCTCCATGGCCAGGTGGGTCTCCCAGACCTTGCGGATGCGCTCGTCGTCCTCGGTCTGCATGAAGGACCAGTACAGCCAGCATTCGTTGTATTCGTGCATTACCAGCTGCTCCGCCCAGCTGGCGTCCGCGGGGAGCATGCTCTCGTAATGGGTGACGTGCTGCTCCTCGATCTGCGCGATCTCCTGGTATAGGGCGCGGGCAAGCGGCTCCTCCGGGCGATTGCCCACGTTGCAATAGAAGTTCAGCGTCTGCTGCTCGGCGGCCGTAATGGTCATGGCATGCATGGCCGAACGGGGGTCGCTGGTGCGCGCCAGGGGCCGACGGATGTCGTCATACGGGTCCCGATGCTCGAACACCGTGGGCCGGCCGGGCATGATCTCGGTAAGATCACCGACCAGCTCGGTAGCCTTCCGCGGATTCGTCATGTCCATCAGATTGGCGTACCGGAACAGGTGGTCAAAGTCCTCGAGCAGACCGAAGTCGTAGCACTGCTTGGCGTAGGGATCGGGCTCCTGCTGGGCCACCCAGGCGGTCAGGTCCACCGCCACCTGCTCGTAGCCGATGGTCAGCTCCAGGGCGTCCTCGTTGCCGGGTATGAGCCAGTTGTTCACCTTCTGCTGCTGCGTTTCGATACGGCGCACCTGGGCAAGCTGGCGCTTGATGTCCAGGTCCGTAGTGTGGCGGGCGAAGTGGTGCCCGAACCACATGCTCTCCATTTCCGCGCCGTTCATGACGATGATCCGGCAGCGGGTGTAGGGATTCACCGACTGGGTGTCATAGGGCTCCACGTTGAGCTCGCGCCAGGAACGAAGCTGCTGATCGAGCGGAATTCCGGTTTCGGTGAGGGGATTGAACGCCATTGCGGACCTCCTCCGCGATTTGCAAGGGGCGGAACCATCCGCCAGTACAATGAACAGCGGGGCTACGGCTCCCGGACGCGCTCGCGTTGCGGCGGGAGCCCCACCCTGTCAACAATTCCAGGCAGCCCCTACCGCCTGGCAATCACCCAGACGGCGTGAATGATCCCCGGTATGAATCCAAGAATGGTAAGCAGGATATTCAGCCAGAAGGCCCCCTTGATCCCCACCTGAAGGAAAACGCCCAGGGGCGGAAGAATTACGGCGGCTATGATGCGCAGAATATCCATGAAGAGACTGTCTTCCCGTGCTTCCATCCCTCGCTCCTCGGTAAGCTCGAACCGGTGGAGGCCTCCGTCGAGCCCTACTGCAGCGCCACCTTGCCCCAGCCCGGCCGACGCTCATCGAACCGGCTGTAGGCCTCCAGAACGTTGGTGACGGGCTCCCGCCGGGTAAGGATCCCCTCCGGATCCAGGGAACCGTTTTTCACCAGCTCCACCATTCCCGGGATGTATTGGCGGTGATTGCAGTTGCCCATGGGTAGGGTCAGGTTCTTGGACATGGCCTGGCCGGTGGGGAAGCTCCGATGCATGGGCGGATAGACCCCGATGATCGAAAGCAGTCCCGCGTTGGCCGTCCCCCCCTCCTCGGGCAGCTTTACCGTACCCACACCCACATTGCTGAAGGGGAGGTTCCGCGCACCATGTGCAGGTCCGTACCGCAGATGGCGCTGCTCGTCGTGCGAATGACGGCGTCCTTACCCTCGTGGAGCCCGGGATCGGCAACGTTGTCGAGCCGAATATCGCCCACGTCGTGAAAGACCACGGCCTTTATTGCTTCCCCCCGAATGCCTGGCCACCTATTGCCGGGCCAGCTGCGCCTTCTGCTGATCGAAGCTGCGCCCGATCTCGCCGGCCTGCTGCGCATCGAAAATATCCTGGGCCTCGGAGAAAATCTGGCTCTCCTCCTCGTCCACATGGGCTTCCACGTTCTGCTTCAGCTCGCGGAACTTGGCGGCCCATTCCGGAGTGGAGCGATCGAGATGGCTGAGCTCCCGCAGCATGTTCTCCACCTCGTCGTGCTCGTGCTTGGCATGCTGGGCATCGCCTTCGCTCTCCCGGTGCTGGCGCAGGGCGTTATAGAACGTGGCGTCCTCCGCCCGGGCATGCATGAGAAGCTCCTGCTTCAGCTTGGCGAACAGGTCGTCCCGCCGCACCGGATCGCTCTCAGCGATGTTGTCCAGCTCCGAGAGGATCTTCGCGGTCTCGCGGTGATCCTGGACCAGCTTCTGGTAGATATCCGTCATTACGGTTCCTCCGCTTTCGTTTCTAGCAGGCTTACTCCCAGGCCGGGAGTCGGTCCATTGGGGGCAGCCGCAGCCTCCCTGGCATTTGCCCGAAGCCGCTCCGGCGCGGATGCATGGGCCGGTGTGGAACGGTTGGCGGAAACGGAGGAAGCGGCGGCGGAGGAAGAGGATTCGAGCCGGGAGCGCAGCCGCCAGCACCGGTTACGGGCTGCGCCACACCGGAACGCCCGAAAGGAGCGGGCTCGCCGAAGACAGGGGGCAGGGCTTCCCGGACAGGCACGCGGACATCCGCGCTTGAAACACGGCCAAAAAACACGTATACAGAGTAAGGCTACTTTGACCGCCATCAATTCCCGGCGGGCCGTCCGCCGCTAGCCTGTCCCGAAACACTCCAATCGAGAGCTGAAGCGCTCCATGATCGATCACGCATTTCCCGCGCTCCGCATCCTCGGCCGGAAGCTTCTTCCCATCATTCAAGGCGGCATGGGTGTGGGGGTTTCCGCCCACAACCTGGCCGGAACCGTCGCCGCCGCGGGGGGCGTGGGCACCATCGCCAGCGTGGACCTGCGCCAGCTGCACCCCGACCTCCTCAAGGAGCACAAGCGCAGCCGGGATCCGGCGGACCATACCGCCGCCAACCTGGTGGCCATCGACCGGGAAATCCGGGCGGCGCGGGCCATTGCGGGATCCGGGGGCTTCATCGCGGTGAACGTCATGCGCGCCCTGCGCGATTACGCCGAGCAGGTGCGCCAGGCCTGCGCCAGCGGCGCAAACGCCATCATCATGGGGGCCGGCCTGCCGCTGGAGCTTCCGGCGCTCACCGCGGACTACCCCGATGTGGCACTGATTCCCATCGTTTCCGATGGCCGCGCCCTGCGGATCACCCTAAAGCGCTGGAAACGGCAGAACCGCCTCCCCGACGCGGTGGTGGTGGAGAATCCCCGCTACGCCGGGGGCCATCTGGGAGTGGGCAAGGTGGGCGAGGAGCGGGACCCGCGCTACGACTACCCCACGGTGCTGCCCGAGGTGCGCGCCGCCCTGGCCGAGTTCGGCGACGAGGCCGCCGCGGTGCCGGTGATCGCCGCCGGGGGCATAAACGGACCCGAGCGGCTAGCCGAGGTCATGGAGCTGGGCGCCGACGGCGCCCAGGTGGGCACCCCCTTCGCCGTTTCCGCCGAAGGCGACGCCCATCCCGAGTTCAAGCGCGTCCTGCTGGGGGCCAACCCGGCCAGCGACACCGTGACCTTCATCAGCGCCGCCGGCCTGCCCGCACGGGCCGTGCGCACCCCCTGGCTCGACCGCTACCTGGGACTGGAAGAGCAGCTCTTGAACCGAGCCTGCCCGGAAACGGCCACCTGCCCCACCTTCGTCGAGTGCCTCGCCCATTGCGGCTTCAAGGACGGCAAGGCGAGCGCCGGCCAGTTCTGTATCGAGACGCGCCTGGCCGCCGCCCAGAAGGGCAAGGTCAGCCAGGGCCTGTTCTTCCGCGGCGGCGCCGCCCTTCCCTTCGGGAGCCAGATCCGCTCGGTGCGCGAGACGCTGTGCCACCTCCTGGGCGTCACTGCCTCCCATGAGACGGCCATAGCGACCCCCTGACCCAATACCCGACCAAAAAAATCGGACCATAAGTATTGCATGGGAAACTAAATAGGACTAGATTAGTCCTAGTTTCCCGACAGGGCGAACCAGGGTGTTGCAAAACGTAGAGCGGGCGCTGCTGAACGCCCAGGCCCGGAAGCAAGGCGAGTCCCCGATCGTTTTCCAACAGCCTGTGAACGGAGCGGCACCGGATGCTACGCATCAGTAAGATGACCGATTACGGCACCGTGGTCATGACGCACCTCGCCAGGAACCCGGAGCGGCGGTTCAGCGCTCGGGAGCTAGCGAGCGATCTGCACATCGGCGTGCCCACGGTGAGCAAGATCCTGAAGGTCCTGGAGCGCGGCAACCTGCTGGTGGCCCAGCGCGGCAAGAACGGCGGGTATTCTCTGGCCCGCGACCCGAAGGAGATCTCCGTGGCCCAGGTGATCCGGGCCATGGAAGGGCCCATCGCCCTGACCGAGTGCGCCAGCGACGCCCTGCAGTGCGAGCAGGAGAAGTCCTGCTCGGTGCAGAGCAACTGGCAGCGCATCAATCACGCCATCATGCGGGCCCTGGAAGGGGTCTCGGTGGCAGAAATGACGGAACCGATTTCGGTCCAGGGTGTGCAGACCCGCACCCTGGCGTTCCTGGGGGTCCACGAGCAGGCCCCCCTGGTCCAAGCGGAATAAAACGACCCGGACGCGGTCCGGAGGGATTTCCCAATTCCCGGGATGGAGGCAAATATGGCGTCTTCGAGCCAGCTCGACGAAGTTCTCAATCGGGGCTATACCCCCGGCTTCTATACCGACATCGAAGTCGATGCGGTCCCTCCGGGGCTCAACGAGGACATCATCCGCATGATCTCCGCCAAGAAGGAAGAACCGGAGTTCATGCTGGAGTGGCGCCTCAATGCCTATCGGCAATGGAAGGAAATGACCGAGCCGCGGTGGGCGAACATCCGCCACCCCTACATCGACTACCAGGATATCGTCTACTACTCGGCGCCCAAGTCCATGAGCGAAGAGGACAAGCCGCAGTCCCTGGACGAGGTGGACCCCAAGCTGCTCGAAACCTACGAGAAGCTCGGCATTCCGCTCGACGAGCAGAAGCAGCTCGCCGGGGTGGCGGTGGACGCGGTGTTCGACTCGGTCTCCGTGGCCACCACCTACAAGGAGAAGCTGGCCGAGGAGGGCATCGTCTTCTGCTCCTTCTCCGAGGCCCTGCAGGACTATCCGGAGCTGGTGGAGAAGTACCTGGGCACCGTGGTACCGCCGGGGGACAACTATTTCGCCGCCCTGAACTCGGCGGTGTTCTCCGACGGCTCCTTCGTCTACGTGCCCAAGGGCGTGCGCTGCCCCATGGAGCTGTCCACCTACTTCCGCATCAACGCCTCGGAGACCGGCCAGTTCGAGCGCACCCTGATTGTCGCCGACGAGGGCGCCTACGTGAGCTACCTGGAGGGCTGCACGGCGCCCGCCCACTCCAAGAACCAGCTGCACGCCGCGGTGGTGGAGCTGGTCTCGGAGAAGGACGCCGAGATCAAGTATTCCACGGTGCAGAACTGGTACCCGGGCGACGAGAACGGCCAGGGCGGCATCTACAACCTGGTGACCAAGCGCGGCGAGTGCCGCGGCGACGACTCCAAGATCGCCTGGACCCAGGTGGAGACCGGCTCCGCCATCACCATGAAATACCCTTCCGTGGTGCTGCGCGGCGACCGCTCCGTGGGCGAGTTTTACTCGGTGGCCGTATCCAACAACTACCAGCAGGCGGATACCGGCACCAAGATGATCCACCTCGGCGCGGACACCAAGTCCACCATCATCTCCAAGGGGATCAGCGCCGGCTTCGGCCAGAACTCCTACCGGGGTCTGGTGCAGGTGGGCAAGAACGCCGAGAACGCCCGCAACTATACCCAGTGCGATTCCATGCTCATGGGCAACAAGTGCGGCGCGCACACCTTCCCGTACATCGAGACCAAGAACCCCACCGCCCAGGTGGAGCACGAGGCCTCGACGGCGAAGATCGGCGAGGACCAGATCTTCTACCTGACCCAGCGGGGCATCGACCCCGAGGATGCCGTCTCCATGATCGTGAGCGGCTTCTGCAAGGAGGTCTTCCACGAGCTGCCCATGGAGTTCGCCGTGGAGGCGCAGAACCTGCTCGGGGTGAGCCTCGAGGGCAGCGTCGGGTAAAACTTCCAATGGCCGGGGCCAGCGCTCCGGCCGAACACCGAATCATGAAGAGGACGGCACCGTGCTCAGCATCAAGAACCTGCACGCGAGCGTGGACGACACCGAGATCCTGAAGGGGATCAACCTGGAGGTGGGCGACGGCGAGGTCCATGCCATCATGGGCCCCAACGGCTCCGGGAAATCCACCCTGGCCGGGGTGCTCGCCGGCCGCGACGGCTACACCGTCGGCGCCGGGGAGGTGTCCTTCGACGGCAAGGACCTCATGGACATGGAGCCCCAGAAGCGGGCCAACGAGGGTCTGTTCCTGGCCTTCCAGTATCCCGTCGAGATCCCCGGCGTGAGCAATATCTACCTCCTCAAGTCCGCGGTGAACGCCGCCCGCAAGCACCGCGGCGAGGAGGAGCTGGACGCCATGGACCTGGTGGCCTTCATCCGCGAGAAGATGAAGCTCACCGGCATGGACGACAGCCTCCTCTACCGCTCGGTGAACGAGGGCTTCTCCGGCGGCGAGAAGAAGCGCAACGAGATGCTGCAGATGGCCGTGCTGGAGCCCAAGCTGGCCATCCTCGACGAGACCGATTCGGGCCTCGACATCGACGCCCTGAAGATCGTCGCCGACGCGGTGAACCAGCTGCGCGACGAGAAGCGCTCCTTCATCCTCATCACCCACTACCAGCGGCTGCTGGACTACATCGTCCCGGACCAGGTGCACGTGCTCCACAACGGCCAGATCGCCAAGTCCGGCGACGCCGGCCTGCCGCAGGAGCTGGAGAAGACCGGATACGCTTGGCTCACCGGCGCCGATCAGGCGCAGGCCGAGGAAGTGGCGCAGGGGCAGTAAGCCATGACCGAACGCACCGAGATCGTCGATCACTATTCCGGGCTGTTCGAGCAGGAGCGGGAACGGCTGCCCGGCTCGGACGTGGCCTGGGTAACCGAGCGGCGCCAGGCCGCCATGAACCGCTTCGCCGAGACCGGCCTCCCCGCTCCGCGGGACGAGGAGTGGAAGTACACCTCATTGCGGCCGCTGGAGAAGCGCCAGTTCGGGCTTCCCGCTACCGAGGCGCCGGGACTGCGGCCGGAGGAGATCGCCGAGTACGTTTTCGACGACCCAGAGACCGTGCGCCTAGTGTTCGTTGACGGCGTGTACTCCCCCGCCCTGTCCCGCACCGCGCCGTTGCCGGAGGGCGTGGTGGTGCAGCCCATGAGCGCGGCGTTGGCGGAGCCCTCCGAAGCGCTCCAGCGCAACCTGGGGCGATACGCCGATCCGGAAGGTACGGCCTTCGTGGCCCTCAACACCGCCCTCATGGGTGACGGCGTGTACGTCCACGTGCCGGCCGGCACCACCGTGGATACCCCCATTCACGCTCTGTTCCTTACCAGCCCGGGCGCCGAGGGCGTGGGCCCCCACTACCGGAACCTGGTAGTGGCCGAGGAAGGCGCCTCGGTGACCGTGCTGGAGGATTTCGTCGGTCTCGGCGACGGCGCCTACTTCAACAACACCGTCACCGAGGCGGTGGCTCCCGCCCAGGCCCGGGTGGAGATCTACAAGCTCCAGCAGGAGGGCCCCGGCGGCTACCACGTAGCCACCTTCGAGGGCTACCAGGGCGAGAACAGCGTGCTCACGCACCACAACATCGCCCTCGGCGGCCGGCTGGTGCGCAACGACATCAACGATGCCCTGGACGCCGAAGGGGCCCTGGTGAACCTGAACGGCCTGTACCTGGGCGACGGGCGCGAGCACGTGGACAACCACACGCGCATCGACCACCTGAAGCCCAACGCCGAGTCCCGGGAGTACTACAAGGGCATCCTGGACGGCCGCGCCCGCGGGGTCTTCAACGGCAAAGTGGTGGTCCAGCCCGAGGCCCAGGGCACCGAGTCCGACCAGCAGAACCGCAACCTGCTGCTGTCCCGGAACACCGAGGTGGACCCCAAGCCGGAGCTGGAGATCTTCGCCGACGACGTTTCCTGCACCCACGGCGCCACCGTGGGCCAGCTCGACGAGGACGCGCTGTTCTTCCTGCGCTCCCGCGGTATCGGCTACGAGGATGCCCGCAACCTGCTGATCTTCGGCTTCGCCAACGAGATCATCGAGCGGGTCCGGATCGAGCCGGTACGGGCGCGGCTGGAGGAGCGGCTGCTCAAGCGGTTGCCGCATACCGAAGCCATGGAGGACTAGGACCGTGTCCGTGAAAGAAATGCGCAGCCAGACGGGCAAGGTCACCGACGCCGACTCGGATCGCTACCGCCAGGACTTCCCGTGTCTTCAGCAGGAGGCGCACGGCAAGCCGCTGGTCTACCTGGACAGCGCGGCCACCAGCCAGAAGCCGCGCGCGGTGATCGACGCCCTTAGCCGGTTCTACGAGACCAGCTATTCCAATGTCCACCGCGGCGCCCACATGCTCTCCGAGCGGGCCACGGAGGCCTACGAGGGGGCGCGCTCGCGGGTGGCGCAGTTCATCGGTGCGGCCGACTCCCGCGAGATCGTCTTCGTGCGCGGCGCCACCGAGGCCATCAACCTGGTTGCCGCCAGCTACGGTCGGGTCAACTTCGGGCCGGGCGACGAGATCCTGCTCACCGAAATGGAGCACCACTCCAACATCGTCCCCTGGCAGCTCGTCGCCGAGCAGACCGGGGCGGTGATCAAGGTGGTCCCCATCAGCGACGACGGCGAGCTCATGATGGACCGTTTCGACGAGCTGCTCGGCGAGCGGACCAAGATGGTGGCGGTGGGTCACGTCTCCAATGCCCTGGGGACCATCAACCCCCTGAAGGCGATCATCGAGAAGGCCCACGCCCAGGGCGCCAGGGTGCTGGTGGACGGCTGCCAGGCGGCGCCGCGGGTTCCGGTGGACGTGACCGAGCTGGGCTGCGATTTCTACGTCTTCTCTGGCCACAAGCTCTATGGGCCGAGTGGTATCGGCGTTCTTTACGGCCGGCAGGAGCTGCTGGAGGCCATGCCCCCTTACCAGGGCGGCGGCGAGATGATCCAGCGGGTGACCTTCGACCACACCACCTATGCCAAGGTCCCGCAGAAATTCGAGGCGGGCACGCCGAATATCGCCGGTCCCGTGGGCCTGCATGCCGCCATCGACTACGTGGACGGCATCGGCCTGGAGGCCATCTTCGAGCACGAGCGCGACCTACTGGCCTATGCCACGGACGCCATCCGGGAGCTGCCCGGAGTGCACCTGATCGGCACCGCCCCGGAGAAAGCCGGCATCCTCTCCTTCGTCCTGGAGGGCATCCACCCCCACGACATCGGCACCATCCTGGACAACCAGGGAATCGCGGTGCGCACGGGCCATCATTGCGCGCAGCCGGTAATGGACCGGTTCCAGGTTCCGGCCACCACCCGTGCCTCCTTCGGTCTCTACAATACCCGCGCCGATGTGGACGCCTTCATCCAGGGGCTGCAAGAGGTGCAGGACATCCTCGGCTAGCGCTCGGGATCGGGCCCAAAGCGGATACGGAACCCAACCAACAAGAACAAGTGGATCAGCCGCTTTCTGCAAGGAGTACCGTCCATGGCGGACGTTCGCGATCTCTACCAAGAAGTGATCTTCGAGCACAATAAGAACCCCCGGAACTTCGGGGTGCTGGCCGAGCACAACCGCCATGCGGTGGGCCACAATCCGCTATGCGGGGACCAGCTCACCATCTACCTGGAGGTGGATGAGGCCGACACGGTCCAGGACGTGAAATTCGAGGGCTCCGGGTGCGCCATCTCGGTGGCGTCGGCCTCGCTGATGACCCAGATCATCAAGGGCAAATCCAAGGCGGAGGCCGAGGAGATCTTCCAGGCCTTCCACGACGTGTGCACCAAGCAGCGCGAGGCCGACGACACCCCGGAGCTCGGCAAGCTGTCCGTGCTCACCGGGGTTCGCGACTTCCCCTCCCGGGTGAAGTGCGCCACCCTCGCCTGGCACACCGTTCACGCCGCCCTGGAGCACGACGAAGAAGGCGCCAGCGTTACCACCGAGTAGCGCCCGCCCGCCGCCTGCCGGCGGTCCGGGCCAAGCCGTTGCCTGAGGAGCGAGCCTGATGAGTGAACCGCGTGTACAACCCCAGGAGATCCGCCCCCATACCAAGTCCAAGCGTCTGGAGATCGAATGGGGCGACGGGCACATCTCCGATTTTCCCTATAGCTTCCTGCGGGAGAACGCCCCCGCCCTGCCCGATCGGGCGGACGCGGAGGGGATCGACATCTCCGGCTTTCAGCCCGTGGGGCACTACGCCATCCAGATGACCTTCGACACGGGCGAGTCCGCCACCTACACGTGGGAGGCGCTGCGCAATAGCGACCCCGCCGACCCGACCGGCTCGGAGCCGGAGGAAGAGGTGGACATTTCCCAGCTCCCGGAGATCGAGCAGGACCGGATCATTAGCGCCCTGCGCGAGGTCTATGATCCCGAGATCCCGGTCAACATCTACGATCTGGGCCTCATCTACAACCTCGACATCCACCCCAGCCACAAGGTGGATGTGAAGATGACCCTGACCACTCCCGGCTGCCCCGAGGCGGCCACCTTCCCCGGAAAGGTGGAGGCGGCGGTGAAGTCCGTGCCCGGAGTGGCCGACGCCGAGGTGGAGCTGGTCTGGGATCCGCCATGGACCAAGGACCACATGTCCGAGGACGTAAAGCTGGCTTTGGGAATCTGGTAGCGTAAACCCCTGATCCTAGGGAATTCGGAAGGCCCTTCGTGAATGGCGGGGGGCCTTTCCTTATTTTGGGGCCATGTCTCGGTCACCGCTTCCCATCCTAACCGCGTTCCGCAGTCCGTCATCCTACCGGAGCGGACACCTTAGAAATCCTCCGGACATGTCTGTAGGGTATGTGTCGTTCATACCCAACCGGCAAAAGGAGGACTAACTTGCGGTTTTCCCAGCTTAAAAAACTGGTCGTGGTAGGGGTCGCAGGGCTGGCGATCACTGGATGCTCCACTAAAACCAGCCCTGTGGTGAACACCAACAACTTCCAAACCACCGACTTCTCGAAGGAATTTCAGAAGGGGAAGGCTTGCGCCAACTACCTTTTGGGTTTCATCGGTCCTTTCGGGGATGCTTCGTTGGTGGAAGCGGCTAAGAACGGCAATATCTCCAACGTGGAGGTTGTCGATTATAGGTGGTCGTACTATGTCCTCCTTGGCCAAGACTGCGTGATTGCTTACGGGGACAACTCGAAGAGCTAACCCGCATTTTCCGACAGCAAACCGCTACCCAAAGGCCCCGCTCCGGCGGGGCTTTTTAGTGTCTGGACCGGTTAATGAGAATAGGAAACAATTGACCTGCTCCCCGATTTCCCGACCAGTAATTTCTTTGTAGAGTCCGCTTAACCCCTGAGGAGGCGGACGGGCAAAAAAGAAGCGGTTCGGCGAGGAGCAGATTGCCTCCGGATTCTGAAGGAGGCCGAGTCCGGTGTGGGCGTAGCGGATCTGTGCCGGAAATACGGCTTCAGCGACGCCACATTCTATAACTGGCGAAAGAAATACGGCGGCCTGGAGGTCTCGGAAGCCCGCCGACTGAAGACGCTGGCAGAGGAAAATCAACGCCTCAAGAAGCTGCTGGCGGACAGCATGTTGGACAACGAAGCCCTGAAAGCGCCGTTGTCGGAAAAGTAGCGACCCCGCAGGCCAAGCGCGAGGCAGGGCAGCCCGGATGCGGGCACAGACGGCCATTTCCGAGCGTCGGGCCTGTCGGCTTGCGGGGATCTCCCGATCGGTGCTGCGCTATGAATCCCGCCAATCGGCCGAGGAGGTGCAGCTCCAGCAAGCAATCATCGACCATGCCCTGGAGCGGCGCCGGTTCGGCTACTGGCGCATTCACGCCCGCCTGCGCCTAGACGGGCATGCGGTCAACCACAAGTGATGGAATGGTCACGCCCGTTTTTCGTGTCCGCGAAATGAATCCACCCATTCCGAATATTAGCCCACCGCGCCACGTTGATTCCCCCCCCCCCCCGCCGTTGGGCGGTCCCGAGCAACACGCGGCAAAGTGTACCGAACGGGCTTCCGATTTGGTGGGTAGCCTCAAGGAAAACCCGGATTTCATCGTCCGACAGAATCCGCTCCTTGGCCTTCTCCTTAGCTGGCCGCTTGAGGCCCGCGCAAGGGTGGCCCGGAGCATATCTCGCTCAATAAGCCAGTTAAAAACTTCCGCGTCCAGGCCAAGGCCCGATTGGCTCCCGTGGATAGCCCTTGATCCTGGAGAGCATCCAACATGGCCACCACGTCCCCGCGCTGGACTTCCGATAGGGCCTTGTCGCCAAGGTGGGGGATCATCTTTTTCCGAAGGATACGGCTAACTTCATCCCCGGATTTGAGCGTTACCAGATAGCGGGCCTCGAATTGCTCCAGGGCCTCCACCACCGTTGGCTCGCGGTGGGCCTTCTCCGCCATGGGGTCCACGCCCCGATCCACCTTGTCCATTACGTCCAGGGCTTCACGGCGGGCGGTGGCTAGGTCCTTGGCCGGATACCTGCCGAGCGTGAACCGCTTTTTCTTATCGTTGAAGCGGTAGACCACCACCCACGTTTTGCGACCCTTCTCGCTGATTCTCAGGGCAAGGCCCCGAGTGCTAGAATCGGAAATCTCGACTCGCTTACCGTGGCTTTTCGCGGCCTCAACATTTTTCGGGGTGAGTCGTTTGGTTGGCATTCTGGGTCCCTTCTCGGTCACCATTTCGGGCCACAAAACCCGTGGCCCCGTGAATTTCGACCGAGACAGACCCAAATGTAAGCCCCTGATTTTTAGTCTTTCTGCACGGGGCTTGCGCCACTGACGCCGGACCACATGTCCGAGGACGTTAAGCTGGCCTTGGGAATCTGGTAACGACGGAAAACCAGAAAGCGCCAAGAACGCCAACACACCAAGACATACTAGAGCAAAGTCCCTGTTGGAGCGGCCTCCAGGCCGCGATCTACGGACGAATTCCAGCCGGCATGCCGGATAGCGCCTGTATTCCGAGTTTTTCCTTCTTGGCACCTTGGCTTCTTGGCGTTTTCTCTTTCCTTAACCAAAGAGGAGATCGCGCATGGCCGACTGGGTCGAGGTAGGCACCACCGAAGACCTGCCGCCGGGCTCCTACACCTCGGTGGACGTGGACGACGTGCAGATCGCCGTCTTCAACTGCGACGGCACCTACTACGCCATCGAGGACGTCTGCACCCATGACTACGGCCAGCTCACCGGCGGTGAGATGGAAGGCTGCCAGGTGGCCTGCCCGCGCCACGGAGCCAAGTTCGACATCACCTCCGGCGAGGCGCTGACGCCCCCGGCCTACGAGCCGGTGGACACCTTCCCGATTCGCGTGGAGGATGGGCGCATCTACGTGGCGGACGACCGCTGGGACTGATCCTTCCGGTGATCGACCCTGAAGAGCCTTTTCCCGGCGGGAAAAGGCTTTTTCTACGTCCAAGGAGGCGCGCAGCATGAGCGACTGGTGGGAAGTGGCCCGAGCCGAGGAGATTCCGCCGGGCACGGTGGTGCAAGTGGACGCCGACGACACCCCGATTGCCGTGGTGAATCTCGACGGCACCTTCTTCGCGCTATCCAATATCTGCACCCACATGCAGGTGGAGCTCCACGACGGAGAGCTCGATCCCGAGGGCGAGCTGGAATGCCCCGCGCACGGGGCCCGCTTCGACGTGCGCACCGGCGAGGCCCTTACACCGCCGGCTTTCGAGGGACTGGACACCTACCCGGTGCAGGTGGCGGATGGCACCGTCTACGTGCATCCCGAGCCCGCGGACTGACCCGGAGCATGGTGGCCCCCGAGCGCATTCACGAGCCGGGTCCCGGTGCGCCACGCCAGGGGCGCTATGTTCTCTATTGGATGCAGCAGGCCCAACGGGCCTTCGACAATGCCGCCCTGGACCATGCGGTTGTCCGGGCGAACGCCCTCCGGATACCGGTGGTAGTGGTCTTCGGCCTCACCGCCGACTATCCGGAAGCCAACCTCCGGCACTATGCCTTCCTGCTGGAGGGCCTGGCGGAAACCGCTGGAGACCTGAAAGAGCGGGGTATTGCCTTCGTCCCCTTGCTCCGCCAACCGCCGGAAGCAGCGCTCTCCCTGGCCGGGGAAGCCGCGCTGCTGGTCTGCGACCGTGGATACCTCCGGCACCAGCGCCGATGGCGCGAGCAAGTGGCCGTCGAGGCCCCCTGCCCGGTGACCGAGGTGGAGACGGAGGCGGTGGTACCGGTGGAGACCGCGTCGGACAAGGCGGAGACCGCCGCCCGCACCCTTCGGCCCAAGATCCGCCGGCTTCGGGAGCAGTTCCTGGCCGCCCGGGAGTCCGTGGAACCGCTGGTGACGGATCGCCCTTCCGGTATGGAGGGCGATTTTCGCGTCGAGCAGGCCGCGGACGTCCTGGACCGGCTCCCACTGGACCGATCGGTACCTCCCGTATCCGATCTGCGGGGCGGCTACGGGGAGGCCCGCCGCCACCTCGGCCAATTCATCCGGGACCATCTGCGCGGTTACGCCGACCGGAGCTCCGACCCCGTGGCCGAGGCCACCTCCCACCTCTCGCCCTACCTGCACTTCGGCCAGATCGGGCCGATCGAGGTCGCGCGGGCCATTCAGGGGGCGGAGGCCGACGAGGGCGACCGTGAGGCCTACCTGGAACAGTTCATCGTCCGGCGGGAGCTGACCTTCAACCACGCCTGGTTCAACGCGGACTACGACCGCTACGCCGGCCTGCCCGCGTGGGCCCGCGAAACGCTCCGGCACCACGCGGCGGATCCCCGGGACCCCTGCTACGGGCCCGAGCAGCTGGAGCAGGCCCAAACCGGCGACCCCTACTGGAACGCGGCCATGACGGACATGCGCACCCGGGGCTTCATGCCCAACTACATGCGCATGTACTGGGGCAAGAAGGTCCTGGAATGGATGGCCGATCCGGAGACGGCCTTCGCCACCCTTCTCGCCCTGAACAACAAGTACTTCCTCGACGGCCGGGACCCCAGCTCCTACGCCAACGTCGCCTGGTGCTTCGGGCTGCACGATCGCGGCTGGCCGGAGCGGCCCGTTTTCGGCAAAGTACGCTATATGAACGCCCGCGGATTGCGCCGCAAATTTGCCATCGACACCTATGTCCGGCGAGTGCTGGACAAAGCCGATTCGGAGGGGGCATGAGCTCGGAAATACGCCGAAACCTGTCGAGCGGGGCGACCTGGCTGCGCGGCCTGTACATGCTCCTGTTCGCCGTGATCTTCAACCTCGCCGAGCTGGTGCTCGCCGCCGTGGCCCTGTTCCAGTTCGCCGCCCACCTGCTGTCCGGGGCTCCCAACCAGCGGCTCCGGGATTTCGGGGATAACCTGGCACGCTATCTCAGGGAGATGGCCGCCTTTCTGACCTACAGCAGCGAGATCAAGCCCTTCCCCTTCTCCCCCTGGCCAGGTAACGGGGAATCCGGGCGGAGTAGCAGGAAAGCGGAGGAGGCTCAGCCCCCGGCCCGGAACGAGCTCCCGGAAGCGGGGGACGGGGGCGACGAGGAGGGCGGCGAGCCGAACGAGTCCGGCGTGCGCTAGGCCTACCGAGCCTTACCCCGAAACGGAAAAGCCCCGGCGGCGATGCCGGGGCTTTTGGGACTCCTCGAAGCCGCCAATGGAATTCGGGAGCACTCCGCCCTTTTTCAAGCGCCGTAATACCACCGATACCAATCCACGAACCGCCCGATGCCGGTCTCGAGCGGCGTATCCGGCGAGAAGCCCACCGCCTCCTGCAGGTCGGCCACATCGGCGTAGGTGGCCGGCACGTCACCGGGCTGCATGGGGAGCATGCGCTTCTCGGCCTCCCTGCCCAGGGCGCCCTCCAGGGTGGCGATGAAGTCCATGAGCGCCACGGGACTGTGGTTGCCGATGTTGTAGACCCGGTAGGGCAGATAGGAGCTGCCGGGGTCCGGAGCATCGCCGGACCAGTCGGGATTGGGCTCGGGAATCTTGTCAGCGGTTCGGACCACCCCCTCGACGATGTCGTCGATGTAAGTGAAATCGCGCCGCATCTGGCCATGGTTGTAGACGTCGATGGGCCGACCCTCGAGGATGGCCTTGGTGAACATGAACAGGGCCATGTCCGGCCGCCCCCAGGGACCATAGACGGTGAAGAACCGCAGGCCGGTCATGGGGGTGCCGTAGAGGTGGCTGTAGGTGTGCGCCATCAGCTCGTTGGCCTTCTTGGTGGCCGCGTACAGCGACACCGGATGGTCCACGTTGTGGTGCACCGAGAAGGGCATGGTGGTATTGGCGCCGTATACCGAGCTTGAGGAGGCGAACACCAGGTGGGCCACCCCGTGGTGGCGGCAGCCCTCCAGGATGTTCAGGAAGCCGGTCAGGTTGCTGTCGGCGTAGGCGTGGGGGTTCTCCAGGCTGTAACGGACCCCCGCCTGCGCGGCCAAGTGGACCACCCGCTCGGGCTGGTGGCGGGCGAACACCGCCGCCACGGCCTCCCGGTCCTCCAGGGAGACCCGCTCCTCCGTAAAGCCCGCCTGGTCCTTGATGCGCGCCAGGCGGTCCTCCTTGAGACGCACGTCGTAGTAGTCGTTGACGTTGTCCAGCCCCACCACCTCGTCGCCGCGGGCTAGGAGGCGCTCGGCGACGTGATTGCCGATGAAGCCGGCGGTGCCGGTAACCAGTATGCGCATGCCCTACCCCTTGCTCGGTTCGTCGGGTGCCCGGCCGATGCCCACGTGCGTCAGGCCGTGGGGCGCCAGGATGGCGGGATCGTAGATATTCCGGCCGTCGAAGACGACCGGATCGCGCAGGGTGGCGGCGATGTGGTCGAAGTCCGGGCTGCGGAAGGGCTTCCACTCGGTGACCAGCACCAGGGCGTCGGCGCCCGCGAGCGCCTCGTAGCGCTCCTCCACCAGCGTCAGGTCATCGCGCTCGCCGTAGATGCGCCGGCACTCGTCCATGGCCTCGGGGTCGTAGGCGCGCACCACCGCCCCCCGCGCCCACAGGGCCTCCATCAGGGCCCGGGCCGGGGCCTCCCGCATGTCGTCGGTGTTCGGCTTGAAGGCCAGGCCCCACAGGGCAAACGTCTTGCCGGAGAGGTCTTCGCCGTAGCGCGCCACGATCTTGCGCTCGAGCACCCGCTTCTGATCAAAGTTCACCGCCTCCACCGCCTGCAGGATGCGCGCGGTGTAGTCGTGCTCCCGGGCGGTGCGCTCGAGCGCCGCCACGTCCTTGGGGAAGCAGGAGCCCCCGTAGCCGGCGCCGGGATAGATGAAGGCGAAGCCGATGCGTGGGTCCGAGCCCATGCCCTGGCGCACCATCTCCACGTCCGCCCCCACCCGCTCGCAGAGGTTGGCCACCTCGTTCATGAAGCTGATCTTGGTGGCGAGCATGGCGTTGGAGGCGTACTTGGTCATCTCCGCGGAGCGCACGTCCATGGTCAGCACCCGCTCGTGGTTGCGGTTGAACGGCGCGTAGAGCTCGCGCAGCAGGGCGCCGGTGCGCACGTTGTCGCAGCCGAGGATGATGCGGTCGGGCTTCATGAAGTCGTCCACCGCCGCGCCCTCCTTGAGGAACTCCGGGTTGGAGACCACGTCGAACTCCAGGTCCACACCCCGGCCCGCCAGCTCCTCGGCGACCGCCGAGCGCACCTTGTCGGCGGTGCCCACCGGCACCGTGGACTTGTCGATGACGACCCGGTACTCGCCCATGCGCTGCCCGATGGCCCGCGCCACATCGAGCACGTAGCGCAAGTCCGCCGAGCCGTCCTCGTCGGGCGGGGTGCCCACGGCGATGAACTGGAACAGCCCGTGGTCCACGCAGTCCGCCATGTCGGTGGTGAAGCGCAGCCGCCCCGCGGCCACGTTCTCGGCCACCAGCCCTTCCAGGCCCGGCTCGTAGATCGGCACTTCACCGCGCTCCAGCGCCGCGATCTTGTCCGCGTCCACGTCCATGCACACCACGTCGTTGCCGGCCTCGGCCAGGCACGCCCCCGTCACCAGCCCCACATAGCCCGTGCCGACCACGGAAACCTTCATTCCAACCCCCGAATTGCTTGGCTTGCTGTCTGCTCGAACGAGCCGTTAGCGGCGGCCCGTATTTTCCGGAAAACCGTGCGTCCCGCCCCTTGACCCCCTCCGCTCCTGGTGCTAACGCGTAAAAAACAATTCCCGCACGCGGGAGGAGGCAGCTATGACTCTGCGCTACAGGAAACGGCGACTATACTTCATCCTCCCCGACGTTCAAATCACCCGCCAGGTGGTCAACGAACTGTTGCTAGCCCGGGTGGAAGAGCGCCATCTGCACGCCCTGGCCAGGGATGATACAGACCTCGAGGACCTGCCCCAGGCGGATCTGTTTCAACGCAGCGACATCATCCACGGCGCCGGCATGGGGCTGGGAATCGGCGGCGCCACGGGGGCCGTTGCGGGTCTGACCACCATATTCTTTCAGCCCTCCGGTTGGGCCGAGAGCGGAGGCCTGATTCTGGCCATCGCCCTGGTGGGGGCCATGGTCGGCATGTGGGCCTCCGGGATCATCGGCACTTCCGTGCCCAACTCCCGCCTGAAGCAGTTCCAGAAGGACCTGGATGCGGGAAGGGTGCTGCTCATGGTGGACATACCCGAGGGCCGCATGGAGGAAATCCGGGAGCTGGTCAAGAAGCACCACCCGGAGGTTTCCGATCGCGGCGTGGACCCGCATATACCCGCCTTCCCCTGAGCCGTTCAGGAGCCAGCCGATCCGGAGGCCACGATGGTCCGCCGCCGGTGCGCACCGCGCCAACCGAGATCCTCCGGGCGATCCACGTCCCGGAGGATGCCGGAATCGTCCACCGGAACGCGGACGATCCGGTCGCACGCGGCGCGCAGCACATCCCGGCCGCCCCGGTCCCCTCCCAGCCGTTCCAGGACCGGCCCATACGCCCGCGAGAATCCCACAGGGTGACCGCCTCGACCCACATGTTCCGGCACGGCAATGGCCGCGCCCTCCCGAAGGCACCGGGCCACCCGCACCACCGTCCCGTCCCGCACCCAGGGCATGTCCCCCAGGGCGACGAGCCAGCCGTCGGCGCCGTGGGCCGCGGCGACCCCTGCGGAGAGGCTGGCGCCCATCCCCTCCGCGCACTTCGTCGAGGGCGCCACTGCCACCCCGGCTCGCTCCAGGACTGCCGCCAGCTCCCGCTCTCCCGGCCGCGTAACGGCGAGCACCCGGTCGGCCCCCGCCTGCAGGGCCCGGGCGGCGGCCACGACCACGGGCTCGCCGCCCGGGAGGCGGGCCAAGAGCTTCTGGCCGCCGAACCGATGGCCGCTTCCTCCGGCCAACAGGAGGCCCTGGATCATGGCACCGGATACCCGGCACCGGATGCCGTTGGCGGGGCGGCCGCTCGGTGATCCCGGTCATTGCGGATCGCGGTAACCTCCGCCATCACCGAAACGGCGATCTCCGGCGGCGTCCGGCTGCCGATGGGCAGTCCCATGGGCCCCCGCAGACGATCCACGGCGGAACGGTCCAGGCCCAGCCCGGCCAGGCGCTCCCGGCGCCGGTCGTTGTTCCGCTTGGAGCCCAGGGCGCCCACGTAGAAAGCGGAAGTGCTCAGCGCCTCCAACAGGGCAAGGTCGTCCAGCTTGGGGTCGTGCGTGGTGGCCACCACCGCGCTGCGCGCATCCGGCCTCCAGGCAGCCACGGCGTCATCCGGCATCCGGGTGTCCAGAAAGATTCCGCTGCCGGCTTGCTGCCACCGTTCCGCGTATTCCCGGCGCGGCTCGCAGACGGTCACCCCGTAATCCAGGCGGCCCGCCATGTCCGCAAGCTGGCCCCCCAGCTGCCCGGCCCCGATGATCATCAGCCGCCAGCGGGGCCCGAAGAGCTTGCCCACCGTCTCCGCTTCCAACGCCAGCGCGGGATCGGCGCGCGGCTCCGGATCCACCTCCACCGCCCCGGACGCCATCCGTACCGTGCGCCGGGCGCAGCGGCCCGCCTCCATTGCCGCGCTGACCGTTTCCAGGCCGTGCTCCTGGCCGGGGGCCAGGGGCTCCACCAGAAGCTCCAGGGTGCCGCCGCACGGAAGCCCGAAACGCGCCGCCTCCTCCCCGTCCTCGCCATAGCGCCGGGTATGGGGCTGCGTCCCGGGCAGGCGCCCATCCAGCATCCGCGTACGCAGGTCGTCTTCGACGCAGCCCCCCGATACGGACCCCACCAGGCGGCCGTCCTCACGGATGGCGAGCAGGGAGCCGGGCGGGCGGGGGGAGGAGCCCCAGGTCCGCAGCACCGTGAACAGGGCCAGCCGCCCACCTTCCCGCAGCCATTGCAGGACGGTCTCGACCACCGGGCGATCCGTGCCGCGCGCATCCTCCCCGGTCATCATCGGAACCCCTTTCAGGCGGGCCGGTAGCCGGACCGCGTCAGGGGCAGGCGCCGAACCGGATCGCCGGTGGCGGCGAATACCGCATTGGCCAGGGCCGGCGCGATGGGCGGCGTGCCCGGCTCGCCGATCCCCCCCGGATCCTGGTCGCTTTCCACCATGTGCACGTGGACTTCCGGCATCTGGTCCATGCGCAGTATGGGATAGTCGTCGAAATTGGACTGCTGCACCTGTCCGCGCTGGACGGTGACCGCCTCCTGCAAGGCTGCGGACAGGCCATAGGCCACGCCGCTCTCCATCTGCTCGGCGATGATCTCGGGGTTGACCCGCTGCCCGCAGTCAATGGCCACGTCCACGCGGTGCACCCGGACGGCCTTGTCCGCACCCACGGACACCTCCGCCACCTCGGCACAATAGCTGCCGAAGGAGTGCACCACGGCGATGCCCCGGGACCGCCCCTCAGCAAGTGGGCTGCCCCAGCCCGCCTTCTCGGCGGCCAGCTCCAGCACGTGGAGATGGCGGGGATGATCCCGAAGGAGCCGGCGGCGCAGCTCGAAGGGATCGGCCCCCGCGGCCGCCGCCACCTCGTCGAAGAAGGCCTCGCGTATGAAGCCGTTCTGGGAGGCCCCCACGGACCGCCACCACCAGAGCGGGACCGGGGTGTTGGACATGGCATAATCCACGTGGATATTGGGCACGGCGTAGGGTACGTCCTGCGCCACCTCCAGGGAGGAGGGGTCGAGCTTCTGATCCTCCTGGAGCATGCCGTTATACGCCATGATGGACGGGCCGGCGATCCGGTGCTTCCAGCCGGTGACCGCGCCCGAGCTGTCCAGGGTCGCAGCGAGGCGGTTGTACGTGGCCGGCCGATAGCGGTCGTGCCGGGTGCTGTCCTCCCGGGTCCAGATCACCTTTACCGGCGCCTTCGCCTTCTTGGCCGTCTCCACGGCGTCCGCCACGAAATCCGTGTGCGAGCGCCGGCCGAACCCGCCGCCCAGATAGGTGGTATGGACATACACCCGGTCCGGGTCCACACCGCTGACCTCGGCGGCAACCTGCTGCGTGGAGGACTGGTCCTGGGTAGGCACCCACACCTCGCAGATCCCTTCCTCGATGCGCGCCGTGCAGTTCATGGGCTCCATGCAGGCATGGGCGAGGAAGGGCACCTCGTACTCCGCCTCCACGGTCCTGGCCGCCGAGCTCAGGGCTTGTCGGATATCCCCCTCGCCGCGGGCGGAGACGGCCTCCCCGGAGTCCGCCGCCTCCCGGAACTGGCGCTGGATCCCTGCCGTGGAGAGATCGGCGTGCTCGCCGTAGTCCCATTCCACCTGCAGGGCCTCCCGGCCCTTCTGGGCCGGCCAGAAGCCCTCGGCCACTACCGCCACGCCCGATTCGATCTCGAAGACGTCCCGGACGCCCGGTACCCGCCGGGCAGCCTCGGCGTCGAACCGCCCGGGGCGCCCGCCGATCACCGGGCAGCGCGCCACCTGGGCTGTGAGTAGCCCGGGAAGCGTCACATCCATGCCGTAGACGGCCGAGCCGTCCACCTTCTCGGGGGCATCCAGCCGGTCCGTGGGCTTGCCGAGCAGGCGGAACTGGCCCGGCTCCTTCAGGAACACGGCCTCTGGGACCTGCTGTCCGGCCGCCGCCTCGGCCAGCTCGCCGTAGGTGGCCCGGCGACCGCTTTCCGGATGGCGGACCACCTGGTTCTCCGCCCTGCAAGCCTCGGGACGCACGCCCCACCGCTCGGCGGCTGCAGCGAGTAGCATGGCCCTGGCGGTGGCGCCCGCCTCCCGGAGGGGACGCCACGCGCCCCGGACAGCGGTGCTGCCGCCCGTGGCCTGGCGGCCCAGCAGCGGATTGGTATAGGCCCTGTCGGCCGGGGCGAATTCCGTGGTCAGCCGTGTCCAATCCGCCTCCAGCTCCTCGGCCACCAGCATGGGCATGGCGGTGAGCACCCCCTGTCCCATCTCCGAACGGCCGACGATGATGGTGACCTGGTCGTCGCTACTGATGCGGATCCAGGCGTTGGGCTCGAAGTCCCCCTGACCGGGCGGCATATCCGCGGCCTCGGCGTAGCGGCCACCCGTTGGAAGCCGGAGGCCGAGCACCAGCCCGCCGCCCACGGCGGCACTGGCCTTTAGGAAGGAGCGGCGTGACGTGGTAGCGCGATTCCCGGACATCAGCCCTGCTCCTGCATGTCTTCGGCCGCCATCCGCACGGCGCGGCGGATCCGCTGATAAGTCCCGCACCGGCAGAGATTGCCGCTCATGGCCGCGTTGATTTCCGCCTCGGAGGGATCGGGGTTACGCCGCAAAAGGGCGGAAGCCGTCATGAGCTGTCCGGACTGGCAGAAGCCGCATTGCGGGACGTTCGCCCGGATCCAGGCCCGCTGCAGGGGGTGGCTGCCGTCCGCGGAAAGGCCCTCGATGGTGGTGACCGCACGGCTGCCCACGTCACTGACCGGTGTCACACAGGCACGCACCGGCTGACCGTCCAGATGGACCGTGCAGGCACCGCACTGGGCGATTCCGCAGCCGTACTTGGTCCCGGTCAATTCGAGATTGTCCCGCAGCACCCACAACAACGGGGTATCGGAGGGGACATCCACCTCGCGGGCTTCTCCGTTCACCTTCAGGGAAACCGCCGCCATGGACATGCGCTCCTTTCCGGACTGAAGTACTCGCTTCGGGAAGGCATTCCTTCTTGATAAAGCATTCTCCGCGGCTTCCGCAACCCCGTATGCTGACAGTAAAAAAACCGCAACCGTTTCGTCATACCGACGCAATCCGCTCCCCCGAGGATGCCCGCAACATCCCGTCGCCAGGGGGAGACCCATGGACAACGCGCCGCATCCGGGCAAACCACACTACCGCACCATCTGGATTTCCGACGTGCACCTGGGATTCAAGGGCTGTCAGGCGGAATTCCTGTTGGATTTCCTACAATCCACCACCTGCGACCAACTGTTCCTGGTAGGGGACATAATCGACTTCTGGAAGATGAAAAGCGGCATTCATTGGCCGCAGAGCCACAACGACGTGGTCCGGGAAGTTCTGGGGAAGGCCAAGCGTGACACCCAGGTCACCCTGGTCCCGGGCAACCACGACGAACTGCTACGGGACTTCGACGAGACCGAGCTCGGCAACGTCCACATCCGCCGCCAGGCGGTCCACACCACCGACGACGGCCGACGCCTGCTCATCATGCACGGCGACGAGTTCGACAGCGTGGTTCAGTGTAGCAAGCTCGTGGCCCTTCTGGGCGCCCACGTCTACGACACCCTGATACGGCTCAACCGCTACGTGAACTGGGTGCGCCGCAAATTCGGATTCCCCTACTGGTCCCTGGCCAACTATCTGAAGCACAAAGTGAAAAACGCGGTTAACTACATCTCCAACTTCGAGCACGCCATCGCGCACGAGGCGCGCAAGCAGGGCGCGGACGGCCTCGTCTGCGGCCACATCCACCGCGCCGAGATCACCCCCATCAACGGGGTGCTCTACTGTAACTGCGGAGACTGGGTAGAGAGCTGCACTGCCCTGGTGGAGGGGGACGGAGGAGACCTACAGATCCTGCACTGGGGGGACGAGAAGCAGGCCCTGAAATCCTCGGTGGACGTGCTGCCCGAAACCTCCGGGGAGCCGGTAACCCGGGTCGCCTGACCGAGGGGCTGCCCGGGGGATCGACGGCGCGGGACGGTCCCGCGCGGGGCTCCAAGCCGTTGGCCGGGGGTTGGTCGCAGGACGATTGGAAGGGATGCCCGAAGGGCGGCGGGCCCCCTTGGAGCCCGGAGCCCCCATCCCGACCAGCGGCGCAATCCAGGATAGCAAACCGCATGTGCAATCCGGGGCGCGGGGCAACACCCGGGCGAAGCGTACCCCGCCGACCCGAACGCCCGGTCAGCTCCGTTCCAGGATCTGCTCCTTGCCCTTGCCGTCCAGGGTGGAGAGCCGGACCGGCCGGCGCCATACCCGCTGGATGTACTCCAGCACCTTCTGGGCGCGGTCCACGTCCAGCCCCTTGCCGTCGGTCTGGTGGTCGTGCTGGAGCATCAGGCTACCGTCGGTACCCATCTCGGAGACGTACACCCGGGGCGCGCCGTAGTTGAACTTGGGGTGCAGTATGGCCTCGCGGAGCGCGTGTATATCGCGGTCCTGGATGACGTACTGCTCCTCGCCGCCCCGGCCGCGACGGGTCTTGTAGGAGAACAGATGCAGCTCCTCGGCGAGGTTCTCGTCGAGCCAGTTGCGGACGAAGCTGAAGTCGTCCTCCTCCGCGCGCAGGCGCAGCGCCGTATCCAGTCCGTGCTCCTCGATGATCTTCTCCCACATCTGAAAGCCCACGTGATACGGATTGATGGACAGGGAAACGGATTTGTCCCCGGCATAGGGCCGTACCACGTCGGAATGGGCCTTGATGGCATCGAGATAGAGCTGCTGGGGCAGGAATTCGGCCTCGCGGAGCAGGCGCGCGTGCCAGTAGGACGCCCAGCCCTCGTTCATGATCTGGCAGGCGAACACCGGATAGAAATAGAAGGACTCCTCCCGAACGGAGAGGAAGATATCCTGCTCCCAGCCCTCCAGGTCGGGGGCGTAGTGGGCGATGAACCAGAGCAGGTCGTACTCCGGCCGGGGCGGGATGGGAGCCCGGACGGAGCCGCTGCCGCCCTCCGTGTCCAGCTCCTCCTGCTCGCCCGGGAGGTCACTGAAGCGGCCCTGGAATTCGCCGTGCTCGTGCGGATCCTCCCGGCGGCGCCGTTCCATGCGCTCGGGGAATTCGGCGCGGTTGATGGGGAAATTGATGTCGATGTTCTGTTCCAGGGCCAGCGCCGCATCCAGCGCCGCTTCCACGCGTTTCTGGCCGTGCTCGTTGATGGCCTCGTCGATCCGGTGCGCCCGTTCCGCGGCCTGCTCCACGATGTGATAGCCCACCTGGGACTGCATGCGGGCGAACAGCTCATTGTTCTTGGAGAAGTCGGCGTGGCCGAGCACGTGGGCCGTAACCAGGGTATTCTCCGGCAGGGAGTTGTTGTTCACCAGATACGCCCGGTTGGGATTGCCGGGGAACACCACCTCGAAGATTCGGGAGCCACCCATGCGGTGCTGGATGTACTGATAGATGTAGCGCACCCCGAAGGACCAGTGCGGCATGCGCACGGGCAGGCCGTACACCGCCACCTCCATCATGAAGGACGGCGGCACCACCTCGAAGTCAACCGGGTAGAAATCCAGCCCCTGATCCTGGGCCAGCCCTTCCAGTTTTGGCGTGAATTCTGCGAGTTCGGCGTTACTCATGGGACTCTTGGGACCGAATGGCACGTGAATTTCCTCCTCGTCCCCACCCGTTGACCGGGCTTCCCCGCGAGCGGCCCGACGGCTGCCACGCCGCTCTTTTCATGGCCCGGTACCGATTCCTGGCGTTTTTCAGGCCACCTCTTCCGACTGATGCTGGAAGAACTGGCGGATGGCATCCCAAATATCGCCCTCCTCGTGAACGGTATAGCTGCCCACCGGATAATCTCGGGCGGCCAGGGCCTTGAACAAGCGCCCCATCTCCGACTTGGAGGCTTCCAGGGGATTCTGGGGCGTCTCTACGAAGCCCATGAAGTTGACCATGGCCCCCATCTCGGCGAGCAGGGCCTCCGCGCTCCGGCGGTCGTCGCCGAAGTTGTCGCCGTCCGAGGCATAGAACAGGTACTGATTGTACTGCGCCGGGTCGTAGCGATCCTCGAAGATGTCCAGGGCGAGCCGGAAGCCGCTGGAGGCCACGGTGCCGCCGGTGGCGGACACCTGGAAGAACTCCTCCTCCGAGAACTCCCAGGCCTGGTTGGTGTGGGCGATGAAGACAGCCTCCACGTCGCCGTATTGCCGCCGCAGCCCCTGCATGGCCCAGAAGAAGAAGGATTTGGCCAGCTTGCGCCGTGTCTCGTCCATGGATGCCGAAACGTCGAGCAGGAAGCACACCACGGCGTTGGTGGCCGGCCGTTTGCGCCGAGCGAGCTGCCGGAAGCGCAGGTCCTCGTTGGAGAAGGGCGTGGGCTCCTCCTGCACGGAGCGCCGCTTGATGGCCTCCTTCACCGTCCGCCGCCGATCCAGCCGGGCGCGCGGTCCGCGCTTGTCCCACCCCTCCTGTATGAGGTCCTCGTCGGTTAGCGCGTCGGTGGTCTTGGGCTGGAGGTCGGGAAGGGCAAGCTCTTCCCAGATCCAGTCGACGATGTCGTCCACCTTGAGCTCCAGGACGAAGCGCAGCTCGCCGCCGCCACTGCCCCCCTCGCTGCCGCTCTCTCCCTCGCCGGGCTTGGCGCGGCGCAGGACGTCTCCCGGCTGCCCGTCCCCCTGCCCCGCCTGGGCCTCTCCCTCGTCCTGCTCGTCGCGCAGGCGGAACCGATAATGCTCCAGGAACCGCACCGGCACCTGTACGGTTCGGTCAGAGGGCCGGGAAAGGACATCGGAGCCGGAGATCAGATTGGGTAGCTCCTCCTTTACGGTTTCCCGCACCTTTTCGTTGTGGCGCAGCCAATCCCGGGAGCCGCGCGAGAACAGGTCGTACCAGCGGTTCTCCGTGGCCATCCGGGAGGGGTATCTGTATTCGGTGCGCTCGCTCATGACTCTCCTCGTGATTGCCACCTGGGCCGTGCCTGATTCAGTGGACCGGCCATCCCGGTGGTTAGACCACACCATGCGGGGCATGATCTTTTTCGCATCCCTTTTCTTCCCACCTTAGACCCTCCGGCCCGCGTCGGTCTTCCCCGCCGGAAGGCGGAAAAAAAGCCGGCCCCGTGGGACCGGCTCTTTGGCACCGAGGGGAAGGATCTGCAATCCGCCAAGCATCACTCCTGCGAGAGCAGGGTGGTGACGTAATTGAGGGCCTCGCGGGCGGAATGGGCGTTGTAGCCGTACTCGGCCACCAGCCGGTCTTCCACCGCTGAGATCTTCTGCTGCGCCTCCTCGTCGGGCCGGGCGCTGGAGGTGACCAGCCGCAGCACGTCCCGCCGCTCCTCGAACAGGTACTGCTCGATGGCGTCGTGCAGCCGGGCGTGGCTGTCGAGGGTGAACTTCTCGCCGCGCTTGTAGGCACCCATGGCCTTGCGCACCACCTCCTGGCGGAAGGACTGCTTGCCCGAATCGGAGATGGATATCTTCTCCTCCACCGAGCGCAGGAAGCGCTCGTCCGGCTCCCGGTCCTCCCCGGTTATGGGATCGGTCACCTTGCGGTTGTCGAGCACCGCCTCCACCTCGTCGAGGTACTTGTCGAGCAGCTCCTGGGCCTCATCCTCGAAGGAGACGAACAGCGCCTTGTGGACGTCCTCCTTGACCCACCGGTTGTAGAAGTCCTTGCGCACCGTGACCAGGAAGTCCACCCAGTTCTTCTTCTGCTTGGAGTCCATCCGCGCATCGGACTCGATGGTGTCCTTGAGCGCCAGCAGCACATCCATGGAGGTGAGGCTCTTCTTCTCCGAGCGGGAGATGGCCCCGGCCAGGGCATTGACCACGAAGCGCGGGCTTACTCCTTCCAGCCCCTCCTCGGGGTGCTCGGCCTTGATGCGGTCCACCTCGGTCTGGGAGGTGCCTTCCACATCCTCGCCGGCATAGAGCCGCACCTTCTTGGACAGGTCCAGGTCCTCCCGCTCCGAGGGATGCAGGCGGGTGAGCACGGCGAAAGTGGCCGCCACGTTCAGGGCATGGGGGTCCAGGTGCACCTCCTGGAAGGTCGGCGTCGAGGAGATCAGCTTCTCGTAGATCCGGGCCTCGTCGTGATACCGCAGGGTATAGGGCACCTGCACGATCACCATGCGGTCGAGGAGTGCCTCGTTCTCCTTCTCCTGCAGGAACTTGCGGAACTCCGCCAGGTTAGTGTGGGCGACGATGGTCTCGTCCAGGTAGATGAGCGGGAATCGGGAGACCTTGACGTTCTTTTCCTGCGTCAGGGTCAGCAGGAGATAGAGGAACTCCCGCTTCACCTTCAGGATCTCGATCATTTCCAGCATGCCGCGGCTAGCGGCGTACACCGCGCCCGACCAGGACCAGGCGCGCGGATCGCCCTCGTCGCCGTACTCGGCCACCTTGGAGAGGTCCACCGAGCCCACCAGGTCGGCGATATCGGCGGTGGTGGGATCGTGAGGTGCGTAGGTGCCCACTCCGCTCCTGCCCGCCTCGTTGATGAAGATCCGCTCCACGGGCATCTTCATGAAATCGCCGTCGAACTCTTCCTCGAGCCGGGTGCGGCAATAGGGGCAGATGTCGCCGTTGATCTCCACGCCGTAGGTCTCGCGGAACTCGGCGCGCTTGGTCTGCGGCACCAGATGCAGGGGTGATTCATGGACGGGGCAGCCCTTGATGGCATACAGGGCGCCGTCGTCGGTATGACTGTACTCCTCCAGGCCGCGCTTCAGCAGGATCACCAGGGAGGATTTACCACCGGAGGGCGGACCCAGCAGAAGCAGCAGCCGGCGTCCCACCTCCGAGCCTTCGCTCGCGGCCTTGAAATAGTTGGCGACCCGCTCCAGCGCCTCATCCACGCCGAACAGGTCGTTGGCAAACAGGTTATAGCGGGTGACGTGATCCCCCTCGTCGGAAATTTCGGAGCCGTACCACTGGATCATGTCCCACATGTACTGGTGGCTGGTACGGGTAATGCCCACCGGGTCCGTGGGCAGCACGTCCTGGAGGAACTCCGCAAGGGAACCTTCCCAGTGGCGCGCCTTATGCTCCTGGGTAAAGCTCACCAGGGAGTCCAGAAAGCGGTTCTGCTTTTCGGATTCCTGCTTACCGCCGTTACCTGCCATGCGACCCTCCTTGGGTTCGACGCGGCCGTTGCCTATCTACCGGTTTAGAGTCGCAAGCCCATGCTTCCGTTCAATGTTCAGGGACCGGGAGGTGGAAATTCGGGGCACTCCATAACCGGCAGCAGACCGGGCCGCCACTCCGGTCTGGCTTACGTGAAATCCCTATATCGTTTTAAACCACTTCGGGGGCCCTGTTAAAGGGGGGATCGGCACCCTGCACCGAGGGATTAGCCGGTAGGATTTTGCTTGATCAGGAGGGGTTAAATTGTAGTGACTGCTAACTTACACGCTTGTTATTCAGGGTTTACCACTACCCCACGCGAAGGGGTAGTCACCGCTCCCGAAGCACCGCGAATCGGGGCACTCGCCGTAAAAATTTTTCTTGGAGCGAAGACCGGAACGGCCGTCCCTGCCAGGGCATACCCCGTTTGGCGTATACGTGCAGCCTATCCCGTCAACGGCCGGATACCGTAAGCGACGCGCACGGCCAAGAACCCGCCCGGAACGGAAAACGGCGGCCCAGGCAGGCCGCCGTTTCGCCTTTTCCGACGATTTCCCCTGGAGGGAGCTAGCGCAGGTACCCCTCATTTTCCAGATGGAACAGCACCTCCTGGGCGGCCTCCATGGGGGTCAGGTCGGTGGTGTCGATGGCCACTTCCGGATCGACGGGCGCCTCGTACGGGTCGTCGATGCCGGTGAACTCGGTGATCTGCCCGGCCCGCGCCTTGGCGTACAGCCCCTTGCGGTCGCGCGCTTCGCACACCTCCAAGGGCGTTTTGACGTGCACTTCCACGAAGCCGCCGTAGCCTTCGATCAGCTGGCGGTTCTCCTCGCGCACGCCCCGGTAGGGGGCGATCGGCGCGCAGATGGCGATGCCGCCGTTCTTGGTGATCTCGCTGGCGACGAAGCCGATGCGCCGCACGTTGAGGTTGCGGTGGTCCCGCGAGAAGCCCAGCTCGCTGGACAGGTTCTGGCGCACGATGTCGCCGTCGAGCAGGGTCACGGGGCGCCCGCCGAGCTCCCGGAAGCGCGCCAGCAGGACGTTGGCCACGGTGGATTTGCCGGAGCCGGACAGGCCGGTGAAGAAGATGGTCAGGCCCTGCTTGTGCTTGGGCGGATGGCTGCGCCGCAGCTCGGCCACTACGTTGGGGTAGGAGAACCACTCGGGGATGTCGAGGCCTTCGCGCAGGCGCCGCCGCACTTCGGTGCCGGAGATCTTCTTGACGGTGGCGTCACTCGGGATCTCGTCGACGGGCAGGTACTCGGCGCGCTCCTCGACGTAGGCCATCTCCTGGAAGGGCACCATGCGGATGCCGAGCTCGTGGGCGTACTCGGCCACCAGCGCCTGGGCGTCGTAGGGGCCGTAGAAGTCCTCGCCGTCGCCGTTCTTGCCGGGGCCGGCGTGGTCGCGGCCGACGATGAAGTGGGTGCAGCCGTAGTTCTTGCGGATCAGGGCGTGCCACAGGGCTTCCCGCGGGCCGCCCATGCGCATGGCGAGCGGCAGCAGGGAGAGGGTCATCATCTTGTCGGGGTAGTGCTCCGCCAGCGCCTGGTAGCAGCGCACCCGGGTGTAGTGGTCGATGTCGCCGGGCTTGGTCATGCCCACCACGGGGTGGATGAGCAGCCCCGCTTCCTGCTCGCTCGCCGCCCGCAGGGTGAGCTCCTGGTGGGCGCGGTGCATGGGGTTGCGGGTCTGGAAGGCCACCACTCGCCGCCAGCCGCGCCGGGCGAACTCGGCGCGCACCTCGGCGGGGGTCAGCCGCAGCTCGGTGAAGTCGTAGTGCAGCGGCAGCTGCACCCCCTCCACCCGGCCGCCCAGGTAGACGGGCCCGCTGTGGTCGAGCAGGTAGGCCACGCCGGGGTGGTGGCGGTCGGTGGTGCCGAACACCGCCTCCGCCTCGCGCGCCCGGTCCGGGCGGTAGGCCTCCTCGACATGCAGCACGGCGAGCATGAAGCCCTCGGCGTCGCGCAGCGCCACCGGCGCCCCCACTTCCAGCCCCGCCGCGGTCTCCTCGGTCACGTCCAGGGTGATCGGCATGGGCCACACGGTGCCGTCCGCCAGCCGGCAGCGCTCCACCACCCCCTGGTAGTCCTCCTCGCCGAGGAAGCCGGTGAGCGGCGAGAAGCCGCCGTTGACCAGCAGCTCCAGGTCGCACAGCTGCCGGTCGCTCAAGGTCAGCGACGGGTAGTCGAGGGAGGCCGCCTTCAGTGCCTCCGCCCGATCCTCGCTCACCCGCAGGTCGCACAACGTCCCCCCGTGGGGCTCAATCAGATGGTCCATATACTCCTCGATTTACTACAGGACAGACAGCCCGTTAACCGCGGCCCCCGCGCAACAAGAGGCCTACTCTACCCCGGAAACCGCCCTGCTCTCCAATTCCTTGAGGCGGTTCCGGAGATATGTGGTCAATTCTTCTCCGAATTCCTGATGCCGCAGCCCAAACTCCATCTGCGCCTTGAGATAGCCGGCCTTGGAACCACAGTCGAAGCGCACCCCCTGAAAGGGAAAGGCGTGCAGGGCCTCCCCGTAATCCGTGATCAGGGCCTGGAGGGCATCGGTGAGCTGTATCTCGCCGCCGGCACCGCGCCGGGCCCGGCTCAAGGGCTCGAATACCGTGGGGCTTAGGATATAACGGCCGATCACCCCGAGGTTGGACGGGGCCACCGCCGGCTCCGGCTTCTCCACGAGCCCGCGGACCGGATAGCTTGCCCCCTCCTGCGCGTCGGTGTCCACAACCCCATAGGACTTGACCGCCTGGGGCTCCACGGGCTCCACGGCCACCTGGCTCGCCCCGCCGCTGGCCTCGTAGGCCGCTTTCATCTGCGCGATGGCGCCCGGCTCCGCATCGATCAGATCATCCGGGAGCAGCACCGCGAACGGCTCGTCCCCCACCACGTGCCGAGCGCACCAGACCGCATGTCCCAGCCCAAGGGGCTGCTTCTGGCGCACGTAGGTGACATCGGCCATATCCGATACCTCCCGGTATACCCGGGCGAGCTCTTCCTTGCCCTGGTCGAGCAGCAGGGTTTCCAGGCCGTTCTGATGGTCGAAGTGGTCCTCGATGGACCGCTTGCCGCGGCCGGTTACGAACACCACCTGATCAATACCGGCCGCCACCGCTTCCTCCACGGCATACTGGATGAGCGGTTTGTCCACTACCGGCAGCATCTCCTTGGCCATGGCCTTGGTGGCGGGCAGAAACCTGGTGCCCATGCCGGCGACCGGGAATACGGCCTTGCGGATGGTCCGCATCGCGGCCCTCCTCTGTCTACGTTTGCTTCAGGGTCCGGTTCGGAGACCGGCCCGCTGTCAACCGGATCAAGCATTATACCGGAGCGTCCACCTCGAGGGGATTCCCCCGAAACGCTCGACGGACGGACTTCCGTCCCGGAAGCCCCGTATCCGGCCCCCGGCGCCCCCCGTTGAAAGAAACCGGTCATCAAGCCCACCTGTAGCCCATTTTCCCCGTCAGGGCAACGCGGTCCCTGAAAACCCGGTCCCGGCCTTAAGGCACCGCAGGAGGAACGTTGCATAAACCGGCGGGCCTGCCCCGCCGGACGAATCCCGGGATGGCCCGACCAAAGGCCGCCGGCTGGCCGGACATGACCTTATGAAGAATGCGGAAATTATGCTAGGTTGCCGCGTCACCCCTTCCCCCATCCCGAACCGGAGGCGCCCATGCCCCGCCTGCTCCCGGCAACCACCTGTCTGATCCTGGTGACCGCGGCCTTGCTGTCCGGCTCGATAGCCGCTGCGGAACGGACAGGCCTATCCGGGGAAGCCATTTACAAAACCAAATGCCTGCTCTGCCACCCCGACTCGCCCGGCATGGAGGACGGGCCCGGGTACAAGGCGCGTCCCGGGGCGGTACCCTTGTGGACCCTCTACGAGGAGAAAGGGGGCTGGCGGGATTCCCAGATCGGCCTGGGCCGGTGGAGCGATGCGCGCATGGACCAATGGCTCCGCTATCCCAAGGGGATGAAGCCGGGAACCTCCATGATCGAGGTACCGCTGGACCAGGCCGAACGCCGCGCTGTGATCCGGTATATCAAGCAGCTCGGCCGCAAATACGGTGATCAGGAGACGTAAAACCGCTCCAGCAGGGGGCCGAGCTCCTGCACCGGAAGCTGTCCCGGGGCGGTGGCCTCCTCGATGTGGGCGTAACACGCCCAGCTTCCGAAGATCCCGTTCATGACGCGCGAAAGGCTTCCCTGCTCCCCCACCGCCATGGTGATGAGGGAGAAATGCTTGCTCCGCTCCCGGGTCCAGCATGCCAGATCGGCCATCTCCGCCGGCCCATCCACGCGGACCGCCGCCTTGAACCGGTCGGCCCCCTGCGCTTGCGCCTCCAGCGCCAGCACCTCCAGCCAGCCCACGCCGGGGAATTGATCGAAATTATGGTAGGAGGCGATCACCTCCGTCCCATGCGGACGGTGCGCCAGGGTCCATTCCAGCAGCTTCGGGGAATCGCGGAGCTCCACATCCACCCCGACCGGCGTGACGGCCGCCCATACATCCAGAAGCATGGCCTGGCGCTCGCCCATTCCCCACTCCCGCATTCCCCCCTCGCCGGGACTGCGCGGAGTCAGCAGCAACGGACGGTCCCATCCCGCGATTGTCCGACAGAGCGAAACGGCCACCTCGTTTCCGCCTTCCACCGCGTCCAGACGCACCTCCACCAGGTCCGCGGGCCCCACCCGCGCCGCCCCATCCGCAGGCAGCGCGTCCGTGTTCGGGTAAGCCAGTGCGGCGATCAGGTTGGGACGCGGCATCCGTTTCTCCGACATGTTCAATGGGAACAAGCAATTATAAAGGCCGCGCCTTGGGCGCGGCCTTGAAGACAAAAAGCTCCGTAGGCTTATTGGCCCACGGTAACCTTGTCTCGCATGCTTTCCAACGTCTTGGCCCCGATGCCGTCGACCTCCGCCAGCTGGGCGACCGAATCGAAGCCGTCATTATCTTCCCGGAAAGCGATGATGCGTTCGGCGAGCACCTCACCGATCCCGTTCAGAGCGATCAGCTCCTCGGAATTAGCCTGGTTGAGGTTCACGGGCTCAGCCGCGTGGCCCAGAGTGGGCAGGCAGGTGGCTACCGCCAGTACGAGTGCGACCAGATGCTGGCGCATCTTCTTCCCCCTTTTCAATGATTTTTAAGGAAGTTAATTTTTGCCAGACACCTGATATTGCTGTCAATGGTTAACCAAAAAGACAGACTAGGCCCCCTCGAGAACCACCGTGGCCAAGGCATAATCCCTTTCGTCCGAAAGGCTCAGGTGCGTCCGGACGACGCCCAGCTGGCGCCCGTGCTCGGCGGCCGCCCCGTGCAGGAACAGCTCCGGGGGCCGCCCGGGCGCGCGGCAAACCTCCAGATCCAGGAAGCGCACCCCCTGATGGATCCCGGTCCCCAGGGCTTTCGCCGCGGCCTCCTTGGCGGCGAAGCGGGAGGCCAGGTACAGCCCGGGGTCCCGGCGTGCCTCGGCGGCACGGCGCTCTTCCGTCGTCAGGAGGCGCTCCAGAAGGCGTTCCCCGTTGCGCTCCAGAGCGCGTCGGACCCGGTCAACGGCCACCAGGTCATTTCCGAGGCCCACGATCACCCCACCTTTCCCCAGCGCTCAGGAACCACCGGATCCGGCCGCCTCCCGCATCAGCCGCTTCATTTCACGCACCGCCGGTCCCAGCCCGTCGAAAACCGCACGCGCCACGATCGCATGGCCGATATTCAGCTCCCGGACCCCGGACAGCCCAGCCACCGGCTCCACATTGGTATAGTCCAGGCCGTGCCCGGCATGGACGCGCAGACCGAGACCGTGCGCCCGGACCACGGCGGATTCGATGCGCTCGAGCTCCCGCTGACGCTCCTCCCTGGAGGCAGCGTTGGCATAGGTACCGGTATGCAGCTCCACCACCGGCGCCCCGGCCTTGGCCGCGGCCTCCAGCTGCTCGATGTCCGGATCGATGAACAGGGATACCCGAACCCCGGCGGCCGCCAGCCGTTCGCACGCCCACTGGACCGCGCTTACCTCGGAGGCGACATCGAGGCCGCCCTCGGTGGTCAGCTCGGCGCGCCGTTCCGGCACGAGGCAACAGTCCTCGGGACGGACCTGTTCGGCGACCGCCACCATCTCCTCCGTCATGGCCATCTCGAGGTTGAGCTTGGTCTGCACGGTCTCCGCCAGATACCGGATATCCCGGTCCTGGATGTGCCTGCGGTCCTCCCGCAGATGGGCTGTGATGCCGTCCGCGCCCGCCCGCTCCGCTTCAAGAGCGGCCTGGATGGGCTCCGGGTAGCGGGTCAGACGCGCCTGCCGGAGCGTGGCTATGTGGTCGATATTGACGCCGAGCTCGATCATAGTGGCACTTCCATGGACAAACGGTTCCCGTGGCGGGATTCGGTACTGGAACCGGAAAGGGGAAAGGGTAACACAAGGCCGGAATCAGGAAGGGGTCTTCCCACGCCGGAGGGACCGGAGTAGCGCCCGGCTTTCCAGGGGCCGGCTTCCCAGATGGGGCGCCAGAGCCTTCCGCATAAGATCCCGGGCCTGGCGGCGCGCTTCGGGATCGGGGGCCTCCTCCACCCCGGATATAAACCGGACGGAATGGCCGGAGAAGGGAGCGGCGCCGTGGCTGCACGTTTCGCACAGGAGCCCCTGCTCGGCCTCCCACGCATAGGCGTTATCGCCGCTTACCGCTACTCCACACCCGGCGCAATGTCCCCAGTCCGGAGCCAGCCCGAGATCCTGTAGCAGGCATCGTTCGAAGGCCCGGAGCGGCTGGTCCCGCTCTCCCGCAGCCAGGGCCGCGAGGGCTGATTCGTAGATTCGAAACATGCGGGGATACGGATCGAATCGGGGGCAAAGGCGGACCAGGAGCTCATTCAGATAGAAGCCCAGGTAGAGCGCCTCTCCACCGAGGACCAGGGCCCGCCCGGCCGGCTCCACGTTCCCCAGGCTGCGCAGCTCCGAGCGGCCCGCCCAGGAGGCCCGAAGCGGTCTGAAGGGCTCCAGGACCGTGCCCCCCTTACGCGGCTTGCGGCCGCCGCGGGCCACCACTCCCACCCGGCCGTCCCGTTCCGCGAAGAGCTCCACCAGCAAGCTCGTCTCCCGGTAGGGCCTGCGGTGAAGAATGTACGCATTCTGGGGCTCGGTAGCGGTCAAGGTTCGCGCCTCGCGACTGCGGGCGGAGACTCAATCCTCGTAGCCCAGCTCCCGCAGGGCCCGGTCGTCGCCGGTCCACCCCTCCCGGACCCGGACGAACAGCTCCAGATGGACCCGAGCCTCGAGGAGATGCTCTATGGCCTGCCGGGCCTGGGTTCCGATGGCCTTGATTCGGCGTCCCTCGCGGCCGAGCACGATGGCCTTCTGTCCTTCCCGCTCCACCAGGACGGTGGCGTTGATGCGCGCCAAGCCTTCCTCTTCCTGGAACTGTTCCACCTGCACCTCCGTGGCGTAGGGAACCTCCTCGCCGAGCTGGTGGAAGACCTGCTCGCGGATAAGCTCCGCGCAGAGGAAACGGAGGCTGCGGTCGGTGATCTGGTCCTCCGGGAACAGGGGCGGGCCCTCGGGCAAATGCCCGGCGATCTCCGCCAGCAGCGGTTCCAGGTTATCCCGACGCTCGGCGGAAAGCGGCACCAGAGCGGCGAAGGCATGGCGGTCCTGCATCTCCTCCAGGAACGGCAGCAGCCGTTCCCGGGGAGAGACCCGATCCGACTTGTTGATGACGGCAATGACGGGGGTGCCCACCTCGCTCAGCCGGTCCAGGATGGCGGCATCCCCATCCGTCCAGCTCAAGGCCTCCACCACGAAGACCACCGCATCCACACCGTCCAGGGCGCTGATGGCGGCCTGGACCATGTACTGGTTGATCTTCTTCTTGGATTGGTGAATCCCCGGGGTATCCACGAAGACCATCTGGGCGTCCTCGGCGGTGTGCACCCCCAGGAGCCGGTGGCGCGTGGTCTGGGGACGCCGCGAGACGATGGAGATCTTCTCGCCCAGGATGGCGTTCATGAGCGTGGATTTTCCCACGTTCGGCCGACCCACCAGCGCCACCATACCGCTACGGAAGCCCGACCCCTCACTCATATTCCACGCCCATGAAATCCAGCATGCGCTGAGCCGCCTCCTGTTCCGCGCGGCGTTTGCTGCTGCCTTCGCCACGCACGGGCTCGTGCCCGATTACCGTACATTCGATGTAGAAAAGCCGTTGATGCTCGGCGCCCACCGTCTCCACCAGCTGATATTCGGGGAGGGGCTGCCCCTGACTCTGGAGATGTTCCTGGAGGCGGGTTTTGGGGTCCTTGTTCACCGAGCGCGGATCAAGGTTCGTTACCCGGGATTCCCAGAGCCGGTACACCATGCTCTGCATGGCCTCCACCCCGCCATCCAGCAGCACGGCGCCCACCAGGGCCTCCACGGAATCGGCGAGGATGGATTCGCGCCGATGGCCGCCCGCCTTGCGCTCTCCGGGTCCGAGATACACCAGCCTGCCGAGCTCCAGCTCCTCGGCGATCTCGGCCAGCGCTTCGGTACAGACCAGCCGCGCCCGGAGCCGGGACAGCACGCCCTCGCGCTCCTTCGGGAAGCGCTCATAGAGCCACCGGGCCACGGTAAAGTTCAACGCGGCATCCCCCAGAAACTCCTGCCGTTCGTTGTTCTGGGTGCCGGCCGACCGATGGGTCAAAGCCCGGCGCAGCAGATCGGTTTCCCGGAAGGAATAGCCGATTCGCGCCTGCAGACTCGCCTCATCCACCCTCAGTTGCCTCCGGTTTAAAAGTGAACACCAGTTCCACGCCGCGGGCGAGGGGCACCCTTGCCCGGTATTCGGCCCAGACACGGTAACGATCCCCGGACGCCACCTTCTTCACCTGGATCTCCTTCGCATCCAGGCGCTGCAGGTCCTGGAAGCGCAGCTCCTTGAGGACCTCCTGCCGCAGCTCCTGCGGGGTACCGTAGAGCGATCCCTTCTGGATCTGCTCCTGGAAAACCGTCTGGATGTTCCAGTATTCGTAATAAAGGGGAACGATCCGGGCGCCGAGCCAGAACAGAATCCCGATCAGCGCCAGCCAGAACAGAATCCCCCACAGCCCCAGGCCACGCTGCGAATGCCGATCCGCCCCCATTTCCCCCCCTCATTCGGTCTCGATCGGACTTCGGGCGCCCCTCCGGCTCAATTGACCCAGTTGCCCAGGCGGCTCCAGCGCGGTGCGCTGTCTCCGCTGTCCCAGGACCACCAGATCATGAAGGCCTCGCCCAGAATGTTCTGAGCCGGGACGGTCCCCCAGTAGCGGCTGTCATTGCTGTTGTCGCGGTTGTCCCCCATGACGAAATACCTTCCCTCGGGAACCCGGATGGGGTCGGTAATAGTCCGGCCGCTCCGCTTCTCGGTATAGAGGACATGATACAGGTGATGCTCGGTGCGCTCCTGATACCGGTTGGCGTGCACCAAGCCCCCCCGCGGCCCCTGGTACACGAACTGACCATCATAGGAATGCGGCACCGGCTTCCCGTTCACCATCAGGGTATGGTCTCGGAAGGCGACGCGGTCCCCCGGAACCGCAACGATGCGCTTGATGTAATCCACGCTCTCGTCCTCGGGGTACTGGAATACGATCACGTCACCGCGCTGGGGCGGATCGCCGTCGGTGAGCTTCCAGCCCAGCAGCGGCACCCGCAGGCCGTACTCGAACTTGTTCACCAGGATGAAATCGCCGATCCGCAGGGTCGGGAGCATGGAGCCGGACGGGATCTTGAAGGGCTCCACCACGAAAGACCGGATCAGGAGCACCACCAGGATCACCGGAAACAGGGAGCGGGCGTACTCCACCACCACCGGCCGCTCCGGGCCGGCGCGGCCCCGGACCCGTTGATAGAGCCATCCAGCCAGCCAAACCGCCCCGGTGGCCGCCAGGAGGACCACAAGCAGTAAGGTGAAATTCATTCTTCATCCACCGAAAGGGCTGCCAGGAACGCCTCCTGCGGGATGGTCACCGAGCCCACCTGCTTCATGCGCTTCTTGCCTTCCTTCTGTTTCTCGATGAGCTTGCGCTTCCGGGTGACGTCGCCGCCATAGCACTTGGCCGTAACGTTCTTGCGCATGGCCTTCACGGTCTCGCGGGCGATGATCCTGGAGCCCAGTGACGCCTGGATGGCGATGTCGAACATCTGGCGGGGAATCATCTCCTTGAGCTTCTTGGCCAGCTCCCGGCCCCGGTAGTAGGCATGGTCGCGATGCACGATCAGCGAGAGGGCATCCACGCGATCCTCGTTCACCAGGATGTCCAGGCGCACCAGATCCGAGGCCTGATAGCCATTGAGCTCGTAGTCGATGGACGCGTAGCCGGAGGTCATCGACTTGAGCCGCTCGAAGAAGTCGGTGACCACCTCGTTCATGGGCAGCTCGTAGGTGACCATTACCTGCCCGGCGTTGGTGTAGTGCAGGTTCTTCTGTCGTCCGCGCTTCTCCTCGGCCAGACGGATCACCTCGCCCACCAGCTCCTGGGGAACCAGGATGTTGGCGAGCATGAAGGGCTCCTCGATGGACTCGATGGCTCCCGCCTCCGGCAGCTCCGCCGGGTTCTCCACCCGCAGGGTCTCGCCCTCGTGGGTATGGACCATATAGACCACGGTGGGGGCGGTGGTGATGAGATCCAGGTCATATTCGCGCTCCAGGCGCTCCTGGATGATCTCCATGTGCAGCTTGCCGAGGAACCCGCAGCGGAACCCGAAGCCCAGGGCATGGGAGGTCTCCGGCTCATACTGCAGGCTCGAATCGTTGAGCCGCAGCTTCCCGAGGGCGTCCCGCAGCTCCTCGTACTGATCCGACTCGGTTGGATAGAGACCGGCGAAGACCTGCGGCTTGACCTCCTTGAACCCGGGCAGCGGCTCGGGCGCCGGGTGGTCCGCGTCGGTGATGGTATCGCCTACCTTGGCCCCGTCCACGTCCTTGATGCCGGCAATGACGAAGCCCACCTCGCCGGCGTTCAGGCCGTCCACCTCAAGGGGCTTGGGGGTCATGACGCCCACGGTGCCCACCGTGAAGCTCCGGCCGGTGGCCATCATCTGGATGCGCTGCCCCTTGCGCAGCGAACCGTCGATGACCCGCACCAGCGCCACGGCGCCCTGGTATTTGTCGTACCAGGAATCCACCACCAGCGCCTTGGTGGGATTCTCCGGCGCCCCTTCCGGCGGGGGCACATCCCGCACCAGGCGCTCGAGGATCTCGTGGATGCCGACACCCTCCTTGGCGCTGGCCTCCACGGCATCCTCCGCCTCGATGCCGATCACTTCCTCGATCTCCCCCTTCACCCGGGCAGGCTCGGCACTGGGCAGGTCGATCTTGTTGAGGACGGGGATCACCTCCAGGTCGTATTCCACCGCCTGGTAGGTGTTGGCCACGCTCTGGGCCTCCACCCCTTGGGAGGCATCCACCACCAGCAGGGCGCCCTCGCACGCCACCAAGGACCGTGAAACCTCGTAGGAGAAGTCCACGTGGCCCGGGGTGTCGATCAGGTTGAGGGTATAGGTTTCCCCGTCGTCGGCGGTATAGAGCAGCCGGACGCTCTGCGCCTTGATGGTGATCCCGCGCTCCCGCTCCAGGTCCATGCCGTCCAGGACCTGGTCGGCCATCTCCCGGTCGGCGAGACCGCCGCAGGCCTGGATGAAGCGATCCGCCAGCGTCGACTTGCCGTGGTCGATGTGGGCGATGATGGAAAAATTCCGGATATTCTCGAGCTTCAACGGTCCTCCGCCTGATTCCTGGTCAACAATTTGGCTGGTACTCGCGGGATCCCACCCGGCCGTCGCCGGGCCAGAACACTACAAGGATCGGCACCGGCCGGGCCGGCACCGATCCTTTGTCGGCCTGTCCCGTTCAGGGACTCAGGGAACCTGAATGGGCAGGAACAGGGCCCCTTGCCCGCGCCGCACCAGCATGGGAACCGCCCGCCCGGAAGGCAGCTCCGAAGCTATCCCGGACATGCTGGCCGGGCCTTTGACCGGCTCGTTCCCCAGCTTGAGGATGATATCCCCGCTCCGCACCCCCGCGGAACGGGCCGGATCGCCGGTCACTTCGGCGACCTGGACGCCCTGGCCTTCCGGGAGTCCGAGCTCCTCCCGGGCCTCGGGAGGAACCGGTCGGACGCGCATACCCAGCACCTCCTGGGGCTGCCCTTCACGAGCCCGCTGGGCCTTTTCCTGGGAGCCCACGGTGACCTGGATCTTCTGCTGCTCTCCGCCGCGCATCACGGTCAGGGTTACCTCGGTGCCGGGCTTGAGGCGGCCGATCTTGGGCGGCAAATCCCCGGAGGTCCGTATCTCCTCGCCGTTCACCGCCACAACGACGTCGCCGGACTGCAGGCCGGCCCCGGCGGCGGGGCTACCCTCCACCACGCGGGCCACCAGCGCGCCCACCGGCTTCTTCATGCCGAAGGACTCGGCCAGCTCCGGGGAGACATCCTGTATATAGACGCCGAGCCAGCCCCGCCGGACCTTGCCGTACTCCTTGAGCTGCTGCACGGCATCCATGGCGATGTCGATGGGTATGGCGAAGGACAGGCCCATGAAGCCGCCGGACTGGGAGTAGATCTGGGCATTGATGCCCACAACCTTGCCGGCCATGCTGAACAGCGGCCCTCCCGAGTTGCCCGGGTTCACGGCCACGTCAGTCTGGATGAAATTGACGTAGTTGTCCGTCGGAAGGCTGCGCCCCTTGGCGCTGACGATACCCGCGGTCACGCTGTTCTCGAAACCGAACGGCGAGCCGATGGCCACCACCCATTCGCCAACCTCCAGATCGTCAGGATCCCCGGCCTTGACCGTGGGCAGATCCTGGGCATCCACCTTCAAGAGCGCCACGTCGAGGGCCTCGTCCCTCCCCACCACCTCGGCCTCGAACTGCTGCCGGTTGGTGAGCTGGACCACGATCTCGGTAGCGTCCTTGATCACGTGGGCATTGGTGACGACGTAGCCGTCGGAGGAAATGATGAAACCGGACCCCAGGGAGTGGGTTTCAAACTCCCGCTGCGGCGTTTCGCCGAAGAAGCGCCGGAAGAAGTCCTCGAAGGGCGTGCCTTCGAACTGCGGCGGGAGATTGGGCGCACCCTGCGCCTGGACTTTCTGGGTGGTGCTGATGTTCACCACCGCTTCACCGTGCTCCTCGACGATCTGGGTGAAATCCGGAAGCGCTTCATTCTGTGCCGCCACGGGAGCCGGGGCAGCCAGCCCCAAGCACAGAAGGAAAAGCCCCCATACGGCCATTCCTGGCAAGCTTTGGAATCGATTCAACGCCAATCTCCCATTGGTATAGGACGGACTTCCGGATGCCGTCCGCGAGGCTCAGGTGCCTATGGCGGGAGCGGACACCTTCTTCGCTTCCGGGGGTCGATTCGCGACGCGCCGCAGGACCCGGGGACGGTAGCGGGGGTCATCGGCGAACCGGCGCCCGAAGCCCCGCTGCCACAGGAAGCCGCCGCCCAGGCCGGCGAGACCTGCCAGCAAGGTCAGCACGTCCGCCGCTTCCCGCAGGGCGAGCTGGGCGAGCAGCCATTCCGTCATCCCGGCCGCAGCGAACAGGCCCACCAAGGGGACCAGATAGAGGGCGACAGAGGCCCGGAGATACCCGCCCTGGGGCAATCCGACCAGCACCCGGTCGCCCGGCTGCAGGGCCAGATCGGTCGGCACCCGCAGCCGGCTGGCGGTACCGACCCGGGTACCCAGGATGGTCCGACCGGCGCTGCCCCCGCAGCCCCCCGCGGTATGACACTTGCCGCACCCCTCGCCGTCACCGGAAGCCTCCACCTCCACCAGCCCGCCTTCCACGGACACCACGGTGGCCTCGGCCTCGACCATTATTCGGCCCCCTTGCGCGAGGGGGCGGCGAGGCTTGCGGCGATCCGGCGGATCGCCGGCCCGGGCAGCTCGCCCAGCAAGGTGATCCGGTATCGGCCCTGGTGCACGGAGCAGGCATGCAGGGCACCCCGCTGCAGGATGTCCCCCGCCTTGCCGGACAGATCGACATTGCCCTTCACCTTTTCCAGAAACACGGAAAGCGTGGCGAGGCCGTCAGTGAAGAACAGATGCGTACCGCCCGCCTCACCGGGAACGCCGAAACGGGCGTCCAGGCGGAAGCCGGGAGGCAGTTTCATCCGCGAAAGCACCTCCGGATGATTCCCCTCCTCGAGCGCCCGGCGCTCCAGGTGGCGCGCCGCCTCGGGCACCTTCATGCGGAGGTCTTCCTCATCCAAAGAACTGTTGGGCGAGACCACCGCGAACATGAAAGTCTCCATCACCCGGCCGTCCTCGGAGAGGATCTCGGTCTGCAGCGGCAGATTATTGGAAACATCCCGCCACACCCGGTAGGTGAAGCGGTGGTCGTCCTGAGCACGGAACTCCACCGCGCGGGCCTGGCGCCCGGCCACACGGCCGGTGGGCCCGGTGGTCAGGCTGTAGTACTTACGGACCCGATCGAGATCCTTCTCCGCCAGCTTGAAGATAGCCGTACCGCTTCGCCGGGGCCCGGAGATGACCTGACCGATATCCGGATGGTACCGCTTTATCTGGTCATCCTCGCGGACCAGCTCCCGGGCCGGGCCGGTCAGCATCACCAGGCGCTCCCGGAAGCTTCCGTCCGGACCCCCACGGTGGAAGAGCCGCATGGACTCCACGCCCACGGGCACCCCGTGGACGAGCACGCCCTGGTAGCTCATCTCCCGGGCGGCCTGGATCATGCGCTTCACTTCGGCCTCGACCTGGCCCTGCTTCGCCTCCGCGATGGAGACCTGAACGGCGGCAAGCAGGACGGCGAAGATGGGAAATAAACGCACCGGAGCCATCAGCGCTCGTTGACCTCGAGCCTTGTCCGCTGGAACTCGGCCTCGGGGCCGCTGGGTACCAGACTGGAGTGCTCGGGGAGATAGCGCCGGATGGTGGCCATGTTGTTCTCGGCCCCGGCCCCCGTTTTCATCACAGGGCTTTCAGGGTTTTCCGAGCCGGATTCAGAGGATTGGGCGATGGTCGGGGAGGGCGAGGAACCGGAACCTGGGGCGGGGCTGAAGGCGGTTTGGGACCAGAACAGTGTACCTGCTACCGCTATGCCGGCCACGCCGGCGGCCGTGGCCAGCCAGCCCCACTGCGAGGACGGGAAGGAGCCCCGGCTGGAGGAGGGCCGGGTGGGTCCGCCTCCGGGTAAGCTTTCCGGACCGGTCCCGGGCCTCTCCTCCGCTATGGCCGCAGCCACACGCTCGCAGAACCCCTCCGGGACAACCACATCGCCTTCCCCGCGCACCAGGGTCCGGGTCGTATGGAATCGTTCGAATAGGCGGCAGCAATCCCGGCATTCGTTCAGATGTCGAAGGACCGCGTCGCTTTCGCTCTCGCTCAGTTCGCCGTCCACTAGCGCGGAAACGGCTTCGAAGTCACAGGACCCCATCGGCTATTGCTCCTCCTTTTCCTGAGAAAGGGCTTCAAGGGCGTTATTGACGGCCTCACGCGCCCTGAAAATACGGGACCGGACTGTCCCGATGGGACAGTCCATGACTTTGGCGATTTCCTCGTAGGTCAGACCGTCAATCTCGCGTAGCGTAAGCGCCGTGCGCAGGTCGGAGGGAAGCTCCTCGATCACCTGCAGGACCTTCTCGCTCATTTCCTTGGACAGCGTGACATCCTCGGGAGTGCCAACCTCGCGCATCACATCGGCTCCGCTCATTTGCTCCGCGTCGCTGGCATCGATGTCGGCGTCGGGAGGCCGGCGTCCCTTGGCCACGAGATAATTCTTGGCGGTATTCACGGCGATCCGGTAGAGCCAGGTATAAAAGGCACTGTCTCCCCGAAACCGGTCGAGGGAGCGATAGGCCTTGATAAAGCTCTCCTGAACGACATCTTCCACCGCAGCAGGGTCGGAGATGAACCGGCTCACCAAGCCATAAACTTTATGCTGGTATTTGCGGACCAGAAGGTCGAATGCTTGCTGCTCACCACTCTTGACCCGCTCAACCAGCTGCTGATCGGTTTGACGATCGCCCATATTCGCTTCGCGCTTCCCGGACTAGGGGACGGAAGCCGGTGGACTGATTGATCAGACACCGGCTGCGTCTGGGAGTTTCCATTAGAACCGGCCGAAACAAGCCGAAAATAACCATATTAGCAGACCAGCCCCCCCTCCCCACTATCTTTGTTGCCCTGAAACTTGGCCTTTTCGGGCTCCTTGGCGTACCTTGAGGGCCATGATTGCGCAGCCCCCAAATAGTGACTACAGCGATACCCTGATCATTGGTGCGGGAATTTCCGGACTCTCTGCGGCGCTGGCCCTGGCCAGCGATCATCAGGTCACTCTCCTCACCAAAGGCCGGGCCGGGGAGTCGGCCACATTGTACGCGCAGGGCGGAATCGCTGCGGTTCTGGACCCCGCGGATTCCTTCGAGGAGCACGTCCACGACACGCTGGAGGCGGGGGCCGGCCTGTGCCATCCGGAAACCGTGGACTTCGTGGTCCGGCACGGCCCGGGGGCCATTCAGCGCCTGATCGCCATGGGCGTACCCTTCACCCGGGAGGCCGGGGAGGAGGGCCCCCTGTCGGGATTCCATCTCACCCGCGAAGGGGGGCACAGCCACCGGCGCATCATCCACGCCGCCGACGCCACCGGCCGGGCCGTGGAGACGACCCTGCTGGAGGCGGCCCGGGCCCACCCCAATATCCGCCTACTGGACCAGCACGTGGCGATTCAGCTGATAACCGCCGCCAAGGTGGCCGGGAAGGCGCCGGAGCGGGATCGCTGCTGGGGGGCCTATGCGCTCCATGCCCCCAGCGGCCAGGTCACCGGATTCGGGGCGCGCACCACCCTACTCGCAACAGGTGGCGCCGGGAAGGTCTATCTCTACACCACGAACCCCGATACGGCCACGGGCGACGGCATCGCCATGGCGTACCGGGCGGGATGCCGGGTGGCCAACATGGAGTTCATCCAGTTCCACCCCACCTGTCTGTACCACCCGGAGGCGAAATCCTTCCTCATCTCGGAGGCGGTGCGCGGCGAGGGCGGCATCCTGCGGCTGGCGAACGGGGACCGGTTCATGCCCCGCCACGACGAGCGGGCGGAGCTTGCCCCCCGGGACATCGTCGCCCGCGCCATCGACTACGAGATGAAGCGCACCGGCGCCGACTGCGTCTACCTGGACATCACCCATCAGCCGCAGGAGTTCCTGGAGCACCATTTTCCCACCATCCGGGCGAAATGCCTGGAGTACGGCATCGACATAGCCACGGAGCCCATTCCGGTGGTGCCCGCCGCCCACTATACCTGCGGCGGCATCGTCACCAACCTGCAGGGGCATACCGACCTGGACGGCCTGTTCGCCGTGGGCGAGACGGCGCACACCGGCCTGCACGGCGCCAATCGCCTGGCCAGTAACTCACTGCTGGAGGGACTGGTTCTCGCAGATTCCGCGCAACAGGCCATGCGCGAGCGCACGGCGCAGGATGCCGGGGAAATGCCCGATATCCCCGGCTGGGATACCAGCCGGGTCACCGAATCCAACGAGCTGGTGGTGGTGGCCCACGACTGGGCGGAGCTGCGGCAGTTCATGTGGGACTACATGGGTATCGTGCGCACGGACAAGCGCCTGGAGCGCGCCAAGCGACGCCTGGACATGCTCCTCGGCGAGGTGGAAGAGTACTACGCCCGCTTCACCGTGACCCAGGATCTCATAGAGCTGCGCCACCTGGCCCTGGTAGCGGACCTCATCATCCGCTCCGCCCGTTCGCGACGCGAGAGCCGGGGGCTGCACTACAACCAGGATTATCCCGGTCCGGAAACGGGCCGCCCGCCCTGGGATACGGTGGTGTACCGCACCCCGGACGGCCACGGTCGCACGGAGGACCTACCCATCGCTGGCGGCAGCCACGGCGGGAAGAGCGAGAAAACGCCAAACCACCAAGATGCCGAGGACGACTGAGGAAGCACCGCACCGGCAGCTTCCCGTTTCGGCCCGGGCTCCGGAATGGTCATAACCCAGGACCCACCGCTCTTCGCCCGTTCAAGCAGGCCACCTCTCCTATGTACCCCGTCCCCTTGGCCCCTTGGCGTTTCCCGGAGTCGTTCAGCTCTCCCGCTTGAGCAGCGCCTTCTTGATCTCGCCGATGGCGGCGGTGGGGTTGAGCCCCTTGGGGCACACTTCGGCGCAGTTCATGATGGTGCGACAGCGGTACAGCTTGAACACGTCGTCCAGCTGATCCAGCCGCTCCCCTTCCGCCGTGTCCCGGCTATCCGCGATGAACCGGTAGGCCTGAAGCAGCGCCGCCGGGCCCAGGAAGCGGTCCGGATTCCACCAGTAGGAAGGGCAGGCGGTGGTGCAGCAGGCGCACAGGATGCATTCGTAGAGGCCGTCCAGCTTGGCCCGCTCCTCGGGACTCTGCAGGCGCTCGTGCTCGGGCTCCGGCGTGTCGTTCCGGAGGTAGGGCTGCACCGAATGGTACTGTGCGTAGAACCGCGACAGATCCACCACCAAGTCGCGTATGACCGGCTGCCCGGGCAGGGGCCTCAGGGCCACTGGCTCGCGGAGCTCCGCCAGCAGGGTGATGCAGGCCAGCCCGTTGCGCCCGTTGATGTTCATGGCATCGGAGCCGCAGATCCCCTCCCGGCACGAGCGCCGGAAGGTCAGGGTGGGATCCTGCTCCTTCAACGCCTCCAGGGCGTCCAGGAGCATGGGCCCGGGCGGATCGAGCTCGTATTCCTGCATGCGCGGCTGGTCGTCGCGCTCGGGATCATACCGGTAGATGTTGAAGCGCATGGCTCCCCCCGTACGGGGCTGGGAAACTGCGGGATGGCGCGGCCGGCGGCGGGCGCTGCCTGTTCGGGCCCGGCCTGCGTCCGCTACTAATATACGCGCTCTTTCGGCGGAAAGGACTCCACCGTAAGCGGCTGCAGCCGCACCGGCTTGTAGGCCAGCCGCCGCCCTTCCAGATAGAACAGGGTGTGCTTGAGCCACTCCCGGTCATCCCGTTCCGGGTGGTCGGAGCGTAGGTGCGCACCCCGGCTCTCGGTGCGGGCATGGGCGGAATAGGCCGTGGCCAGCCCGGCCAGGTACATGTGCTGCAGCTCCAGGGCCTCCACCCGGGCGGTATTGAACACCGACGTCCGGTCCCCGATGTCCATGGCCTCGATACGGGGGCCCAGCGCCTCCAGGCGCTCCAGACCGCTTTCCATTTCCTCCGGCGTCCGGAAGACACCGAACTGCTGCTCCAGCAAGGCCTGCAGCTCGCGGCGCAGGGTCCCGGGGGCTTCCCCCTCCGGGCAGGGCGCGTCCAGCTTCTCCAGACGCATCCGGGCGGACTCCGCCGCGTCCCTCGGCAGCGGCCGATGGTAGCGGTTGCGCGCCAGGAAGTCCTGGATCCGGTTCCCGGCCGCTCGACCGAAGACCAGGATATCCAGCAGCGAGTTCCCGCCCAGGCGGTTGGCGCCGTGTACCGAGACGCAGGCGCATTCGCCAATGGCGTACAGCCCCGGGACGGCCTCGTTGTGGTCCGCGCCGTCCGGGCCGATCACCACCTCGCCGAAGCGGTTGGTGGGGATGCCCCCCATGGTGAAATGGCTGGTCGGGTACACGGGGATCGGCTGATGGACCGGATCGATCTTCGCGAACCGCTTGGCACTCTCCCGGATGCCCGGAAGACGCTGGTTTATGAGCTCCTCGCCGAGGTGATCGAGGCGCAGCAGCACATGTTCGCCCTCGGGGCCGCAGCCGCGCCCTTCCCGCACCTCGGTGACGATGGCCCGGCTCACCACATCGCGGCTGGCCAGATCCTTGGCGTGGGGCGCGTAGCGCTCCATGAAGCGTTCGCCGTGGCTGTTAACGAGGTATCCGCCCTCGCCGCGCACCCCCTCGGTGATCAGCATGCCCGCCCCGGCGATGCCGGTGGGGTGGAACTGGAAGAACTCCATGTCCTCCACCGGCAAGCCGGCACGCAGCACGAGGCCGAGGCCATCCCCGGTGTTGATCTCGGCGTTCGTGCTGGTTCGGAAGATCCTCCCTGCCCCGCCGGTGGCGATCAGGGTGGCCTTGGCCTGTATGACCACCAGGTTGCCGGTGGCGATCTCCATGGCCACGGCACCCAGCACGCAGCCGGAATCGTCGCGGATCAGGTCGAGCGCCAAATACTCGTCGAAGAAGTAGGTCCCGGCCAGGATGTTCTGCTGATACAGGGTATGCAGGATGGCGTGGCCAGTCCGATCGGCCGCGGCGCAGGTGCGCGCCGCCTGGTCGCCGCCGAAATCCCGGCTCTGGCCGCCGAAGGGGCGCTGGTAGATAAAGCCCTGGTCCGTCCGGGAGAAAGGCACGCCCTCGTGCTCCAGCTCCACCACCAGTCGCCGGGCGGCCCGGCACATGTACTCCACCGCGTCCTGATCCGCCAGATAATCACTGCCCTTGACGGTGTCGTACATATGCCAGATCCAGCGGTCTTCCCGCACATTGCCCAGGGCCGCGTTCATGCCGCCCTGGGCGGCCACGGTGTGGGACCGGGTGGGGAACACCTTGGAAAGGACGGCGGTGGAGGCCTCGGCCCGGGAGAGCTGCAGGGCGGCCCGAAGCCCCGCCCCTCCGGCGCCGATGACCAGGGTGTCGAACTGCCGCACGGGGATGTTTCCCTTCACTGCCCGATCTGCCATGTCCAGTATCCTGTTCGGCACTTACAAGCCGGTAACCCAGAGCATTCCCCAGGCGATGAAGGCGGCCACGGCGGCGGTCCAGAGGACGAACACCGCAATGCGCACCGGACCGCGCGGCACATAGTCCATGAAGACGTCCCGGAGCCCCACGTAGGCATGGACGGCCACCGTTACCACGAACAGCATCAGGGCCACCTTCAGGCCAGGATTGGCCAGCCAGCTCCGCCACTGCTGGTAGCTTTCCGGCGGAGCCACCCCCAGCCAGACCAGGCCCACCACCAGAAAGCCGGCCAGGTAGACGGCGGTGACCCGCTGCCACCACCAGGCCCCCAGCCCGGTCCGGGAAGCCCCCAGATCACGGAACATGAGCGCCCCCCGGGTAGGCCCAGAAGAGAATCAGGGCGCCCACCACGGCCAAGCCCGCAAGAACCAGACTCCCCCAGGCGGTGCGCCGGGCGGCGGGAAGCGCGAGACCGATTCCGGCGTCCATGAGCAGAATCCGGACCCCCGCAAGGAGGTGGTGGGTAACGGCACCGAGCACCAGGGCGAGGACCAGCTCCACCCAGCCGTTTTCGAGCCAGGCGGCGGTCTGCCGGAAATGGGCGGCGGAGCGGGCGCTGTAGGCCATCAAGAACAGGGACGCGGGGATGGCCAGGATGAGGAGGATGCCCGTGATCCGGTGGAGGATGGACGCCCACGCCCCCACCGGGAAGCGGATCCGGAGGAGATCGAGAAAGATCGGGCGACGGAAGGGATCGGTGGGCTTCATTGCCATGGCGTCAGTATAGAAGGACTCGCGCGCAGGGAACAATTGGGCCAAGGCGCGTTTGGAACGGCAATGCCCCATGCGGCATAATCCCGAGCGGGATATTCGGATACGCGGCCGAGGAAGGAGCTCATGGACGCTCAATGGCGCACCACCCTGGAAGCCCGGGGAGCCCGTTTGGAAGGAGACCGGATCCGGGACTTCGGAGACCCTGGAACAGAGCTGGCGGCGGTGGAGGCCGGCGATCCGGTGGTCACCGATCTTACCGGGCGCGGCCTGCTGACGGCCACCGGGACCGAGGTGCTGTCCTTCCTGCAAGGCCAGCTCACCAACGACGTGCATCCCGCAGAGCACGGCAGCCCGGTTCTGGCTGCCCACCTGAGCCCCAAGGGCCGGGTTCTGGCGGGTATGCTTGTCTTCGCCTTTGAGGACGGCTACGCCCTGGAGTTCCCCAACGACTTGTTCGACACGCTGGCCAAGCGCCTGCGCATGTTCGTGCTGCGCGCCGATGTCCGTCTGGACGATGCGCGGGAGGAGTGGGTCCGGCTGGGCTTTTCCGGAAATGGCGCGGAACGGGCCGCCGCCGCTGCGGTTGGTGCGGACCAACCGGCCGCCGACCGAGTAACCCGGGCGGACCGGGGCACCCTGGCTCCCCTGCCCGGCCCCGGGCCCGCCTTCCTTGCCCTGGTGGCCGCGCAGCAGGCCCCGGCGGCGCTGGATGCCGCCCGCGAGCTCGCCCGGCCCGTGGGCCAGCCCGCCTGGGAGCTCGCCCGTATCCGCGCCGGCGTGCCCGATCTGGGTGCGACGGTCTCCGAGTCCTTCATCCCGCAGGAGGCCAATCTGGAGCCGCTGGGCGGCATCAGCTACACCAAGGGGTGTTATACCGGCCAGGAGGTGGTGGCGCGCACCAAGCACCTGGGCCGCCTCAAGCGCCGTCTGTACCGGATCGCCTCGCCGGGTCCGCTGAAAGCGGGGCAGGCCGTCCACGCCGCGGGGCAGGACCAGACCCAGGGTCGGATCGTCCAGGCGGCGCCGCGCTCCGATGGTGGCTGGGAGGCACTGGCGGTGCTGCGCATCGAGGCCGCCGAAGGCGAAGCGCCGCTGCGCGGGGAAGGGGCGGAGACGGACCTGGAGCTGCTGGACCTGCCCTATTCGGTTACGGAGACGGCCGGATGAGCCGCCCTGCCTGGGGCTATTTCATCTATTACCGGCTGGACCCGGCCGCCGCTTCATCCATCCCCTGGGATTCCCTGTTCGCGGAGGTGGCGGAGCGCACAGGCGTCGAGGGTCGCCTCTACGGGCCGGCGCCCGACGGCCGGACCTGGATGGAGGTCTACGAGCCGGTCGCGGAGCCGCGCAGGGAGGAATTCGAAGCGGTTCTGGCTGAGGCGGTGCGGCTTTCGGGGCTGACGGACTGGCTCGCCGCGGGGGAGCGCCGCCATGTGGAGCGCTTCCCGAGGGCGGACCGGGCGGGCTAGGATCCCGATCAGGGCCCGGCGGCCCGTTCAGCCTCCGCCGTCTTCCTCCGTGGAGGCCCCGTTCCGCGGCCGGACGATGCGGATAAAGATCTCCCCTTCCCGGATCATGCCAAGGTCCTCGCGGGCCCGCTCGGCGATGGCCGCCCCCTCCCGGCGAAGATCCTCCACCTCCGCTCGTAGCTGCCGGTTGCGGGCCTCGAAACGCTCCACGGTTTCCTTCAGGTCCCGGAGGGCCGCCCGGCGCTCCCAGATGTCCCGCAAATTGCGCTCGCCCAGCCACAAGCTGTACTGCAGACCCAACAGGAGCACCGCCAGCACCACGACCCCGATCCGCATGGGTACACCTCTCTCGGGCGTAGCCCGGGCTCAGCCGGAGCCGGACCGGCGGGGCACCATTACCCGGGCCAGTATCAGGCCCACCAGCATGGCCACGGTACCTTCCGTACCGCCCAGATAGGCCACCAGGCCGGCCATCAGCACCACCACGGCGAGACGCCAGCTCAGGCCCAGCAACAGGGCGCCCCGTCCCTCCCCCTCGCCGGTCATGCGTCCGGCGAACAGGCGCAGGGCCCGGAAATACAGGATCCCCACAAGCACACCGGCCACCCCGCCCACCGCCACGGCGCCCGCCGTTCCCAGCACCATCGGCGGTTTACCCGCGCCGATCGGGAAGGGCCGCCGACCCCAGGAACTGGGCCTGCGGTCCCAGGTCCTCCTCGATCAGCAGGAGCCGGTTGTACTTGGCCACCCGGTCGCTGCGGGAGGCCGAGCCGGTCTTGATCTGTCCGCAGTTGGTGGCCACGGCGATGTCGGCGATGGTGGTGTCCTCGGTCTCACCGCTGCGGTGCGAGACCACCGCCGTGTAGCCCGCCCGCTTGGCCAGGTCGATGGCCTCCAGCGTCTCGGAGAGGGTCCCGATCTGGTTCACCTTGATGAGGATGGAGTTGCCCACCCCGCGCTGGATGCCCTGGGCCAGAATGGCGGTGTTGGTGACGAACAGATCGTCGCCCACCAGCTGCAGGGAGCCGCCGAGGCGATCGGTAAGGGCCCCCCAGCCGTCCCAGTCGTTCTCGTCCATGCCGTCCTCGATGGAGGCGATGGGGAAGTTCCTGGCCAGGTCCTCGAGGAATTCCAGCATCTCGTGCGACGAGAGGGTCTTCGCCTCGCCGGCCAGGGCATAGCCTGCGTCACCGTGGAACTCGGAGGCGGCCACGTCCATGGCCAGGAAGACCTCCTCGCCCGCCTTGTAGCCGGCCTTGTCGATGGCGAGCATAAGGGTCTCGAAGGCCGCGCGGTTGGAGGGCAGCGAGGGGGCGAAGCCGCCCTCGTCGCCTACCGCGGTGACGCGCCCCTCGTCGGCCAGGAGCTTCTTCAGATGGTGGAAGATCTCCACGCCGCAGCGCAGGGCGTCGGAGAAGCGGTCGAAGCCCGCGGGCATGAGCATGCACTCCTGGAAGTCCAGGCCGTTATCCGCGTGCGCGCCGCCGTTGATGACGTTCATCATGGGCACCGGAAGGATGCTCGCACCGGCCCCACCCAGGTAACGGTATAGCGGCAGGCCGCTCTCCGCAGCCGCAGCCTTGGCGGTGGCCAGGGAGACGCCGAGAATGGCGTTGGCCCCGAGGCGGCCTTTGTTCTCCGTGCCGTCGGTGTCGATCATGGCACGGTCGATGGCGCGCTGCTCGCCGCCCTCCAGGCCCAGAACCGCCTCGCGCAGTTCCGTCTCGATATTGGCCACCGCCTGACGGACGCCCTTGCCGAGGAAGCGGTCTCCCCCGTCGCGCAGCTCAACGGCCTCGCGCTCGCCGGTGGAGGCGCCGCTCGGCACCGCGGCGACACCCACCGCGCCGCTCTCCAGGCGGACCTCGGCCTCCACGGTGGGGTTGCCCCGGGAATCCAGGATCTCGCGACCACGAACCTCAACAATGGCACTCACGGGCTTCTACTCCGGGTTGATTGGTAAAAGAAACGACGACGAAACGAAGAAGCCAAGGCGCCAAGAAGCCGAGGGCGGCATAAGGCCGAAACACTATAGGGCCGCATTCCAGGAGGCCCCAGGCCATTCTACCGGTAGCGACCTGGCCGGCCCTGCAAAGGCCATCCGGATCTTTCTGTTTTGTCTTCTCGGCACCTTGGCTTCTTGGCGTATTCTTATTTTCTGGGCTCGGACTCAGGGACTCGGCACCGACCGCGCCGCGTTGTGGATCGCAAGCAGGCGCTTAAGCAGCCCCTCCATCCGGTCCAGGGGCCACATGTTCGGACCATCGCTGGGCGCGGAATCGGGGTCCTCGTGGGTCTCCATGAACAGGCCATCCACCCCCGCACCGGCGGCCGCGGACGCCAGCACCGGGACGAACTCCCGCTGTCCGCCGGATGCGCCCCCCTGTCCACCGGGAAGCTGGACGGAATGGGTGGCGTCGAACACCACCGGCGCGCCCGTCTCCCGCATCACCGCCAGGGAGCGCATGTCCGAGACCAGATTATTGTAGCCGAAGCTCGCCCCGCGCTCGCAGACCATGATGCTGTCGTTGCCCGCCTCCCGGGCCTTGTCCACCACGTTGCCCATGTCCCACGGGGCCAGGAACTGCCCCTTCTTGATGTTCACCGGCTTGCCGGTGGCCGCCACCGCTTGGATGAAATCCGTCTGCCGGCACAGGAACGCGGGGGTCTGCAGGACATCCACCACCTCCGCCACCGGACCGGCCTGGTCCGGGGTGTGGACATCGGTGAGCACCGGAACCCCCACCTCCTGGCGTATCGCCGCCAGGATCTCCAGGCCCTCGTCCATGCCCACGCCGCGGAAGGACTTCGTGGAGCTGCGGTTCGCCTTGTCGAAGCTGGACTTGTAGATGAGCGGGATGCCCAGCCCTTCGCAGATGTCGCGCAGCCGCGCGGCGGTCTCCAGGGCGTGGCCGCGTCCCTCGATGGCGCAGGGACCGGCGATCAGGAAAAAGGGCTGGTCGCCGCCGATGGGAAAACCACAGAGGTTCTTCATGCAGACTCCTCCGTACGCTTCCGGTGGGCGAGCGCCGCACCCAGGAAGGCCGTGAACAGTGGGTGACCCTCCATGGGCCGTGATGTGAACTCGGGGTGGAACTGGCAGGCCACGAACCAGGGGTGGTCCGGCACCTCCACCACCTCCTTGAGGGTCCCGTCCACGGTGCTCCCCGTGAATTGCAGGCCGGCATCGTGGAGCAGATGGTAGTACTGGTTGTTGAACTCGTACCGGTGGCGGTGGCGCTCCACGATCTCCTCCTCCCCGTAGGCGGCGCGCACCGAAGAGCCCTCCTCCAGGATGCAGGGGTACTCGCCGAGGCGCATGGTGCCGCCTAGGTCACTCTCCGCCTCGCGGGTGATGAGATGCCCTTCCTCGGTCATCCACTCCGTCAGCAGGGCGATGACCGGGTGGGCCACCTCCTGGTTGAACTCGGTGCTGCCCGCGCCTTCCAGCCCAGCCGCGTTGCGGGCGAACTCCACCACCGCCAGCTGCATGCCCAGGCAGATCCCCAAATAGGGCACCTGCCGGGTCCGGGCATGGGAGATGGCGGCGATCTTGCCCTCGCTACCCCGCTCGCCGAAGCCGCCGGGCACCAGCACGGCGTGCACGCCATCCAGATGGGCCGCCGCGCCGTCGCGCTCGATGGCCTCGGCATCCACATAGCGGACCTTGACCCGCGCACGGTGCTGAATGCCGGCGTGCGTCAGGGCCTCGTTGAGGGACTTGTAGGACTCGGTGAGCTCCACGTACTTGCCCACCATGGCCACCTCGGCCTCTGCATCCGGCCGCTCCAGGGCGTCCACGATCCGCTCCCAGGGAGCCAGATTGGGCGGCCCCGCCTCGACACCGAGCTTGTCGAGGACGATGCTGTCCAGCTCCTGGCCATGGTAGACCAGCGGCACCTTGTAGATGGTGTCCACGTCCAGGGCGGTGATCACGGCCCGCTCCGGCACGTTGCAGAACAGCCCCATCTTGCGGCGCTGGTCGGCGGGGATCTCGCGATCCGCCCGGCACAGCAGCACATCCGGCTGGATACCGATCTCGCGCAGCTCCTTCACGGAATGCTGGGTGGGCTTGGTCTTCATCTCGCCGGCCGACGGGATGAAGGGGACCAGCGTGAGGTGGATGTACAGGCAGTTCCCGGGGCCCAGCTCCACGCCCAGCTGGCGGATCGCCTCCATGAAGGGCAGCGATTCGATATCGCCCACCGTGCCCCCGATCTCGATCAGGGCCACATCCGCGCCGTCGCCCACCGCGAGGATGCAGTCCTTGATCTCGTCGGTGATATGGGGGATCACCTGCACGGTCCCGCCCAGGTAGTCACCCCGGCGCTCCTTCTTGATCACCGAATCGTAGATCTGCCCCGTCGTGAAATTGTTACGGGCGGACATGCGGGTATGGGAAAAGCGCTCGTAATGCCCCAGGTCCAGATCGGTCTCGGCGCCGTCGGCGGTCACGAACACCTCACCGTGCTGAAAGGGGCTCATGGTGCCCGGATCCACGTTTATGTAGGGATCCAGCTTCTGGAAGGTCACCTTCAGCCCCCGGGCCTCCAGCAGGGCACCGAGCGAGGCGGATGCGATCCCCTTGCCCAGGGAGGAAACCACCCCGCCGGTGATGAAGATGAATTTGGTGTGGCGGCCTTCTGCCTGTGGACCCATGCTTTCGCTCATTCGCCTTTCCGTTCCTCGCTCGTGCCGCTCTGCGGGGCACCTGTCCCCGATTCCGCGGAGACCGCCCTCAGCCAGGGCCCGTTTTGCCAATAAAGCGTAATGTGCCAAGCGGGACACCCCGGCCGGACGGCTCCCGCTTCCGTGGTGGCCACGCCGGCCACCGCAAGAGTGCGCCCGGCCTCGTCCGTCAACAAGGGCACCCGGTCGCGGATCGCCACCGGCACACCGGCCGCCCGCAACAGCTCCCGCAGGGGACGATCCGGGCCGCCCCCGGCAGGCCGTACCCGTTCCCCGGGCCACGGGGCTCGGAGCCCCACCACGGAGCCCGCCGCGCCAGCGTCCAGCATCAGGCCCCGCTCCGGATCCGGTAGCGGGCCTTCGGCACAGCCCAGCTCCGCCTGGAGGGTGAGGCCCAGCGGCTCCCAGAACAATGGACCCGCCGCAAGCTCCCAGGCCCCGGGCGCAGCCCCGCCGCGGGGCGCAGCCCCGAGCAGCAGGCGGCTCCCGGCACGGTAGGCGGAGCCCCCGGACCAGACCACGGTGCCGCTGCCCTTTTCTGGGGCGGCCAGATCACGCACTTGCTCCAGTATGGCCCGCTCCGGCAAGGGCAGATCCGCCTCGCGAAGGGCCGCCCGCAGTACGTGACGGCCCAAGTGGGGCTCCAGGACGCGGAGCGCTTCCGCATCCAGGAGCCCGGGAGCCGCGGCGTCCGGACGCACCTCCGCCAGGTGGCCACCAACGGCGTCCTCCAGGACCGCCCGGGCGTCCTGCAAGAGATCCGCGGAGCGGGCCACTGATTCCGCCACCCCCTGCCCCATGGCTTCACGCAGGCAGGGGAGAAGCTGGTGGCGGGTACGCGCCCGGGCCAGTCGCGGGTCGCGATTGGTGGGGTCGGCCACGGCCGGGAGGCTGCAGGCCGCCACGAACCCGTGGAGCTCGGCCCGGGTGAACGGTAGCAATGGTCGGGCCAGCCAGCCCACACCGAACGCCCGCTTGCGCTCGATACCCGACAGACCATCCAGGCCGGCGCCGCGGGCGAGGAACATCAGCACCGTCTCGGCCTGGTCATCGGCCTGATGGGCGGTCAGGAGCCAGTCTCCGGAGGCGAGCACCGAGGCCAGTAGGGCATAGCGCCCCGTCCGTGCAGCGGCCTCCGGGCTTTGCCCGGACGGAACCTCGCCGGTCCAGCGCAGCGGCTCCAGGGGGACGCCCAGGCGCGCGCAAGTCTCGGCGCAGGTACGCGCCCAGGAATCAGCCTCCGGATTCATGCCGTGATGGACATGCGCCGCCCGGAGGTCGTAACCGCGCACAGGCCCCAGGGCGGCCAGCCCGGCCAGAAGCGCGGTGGAATCCACTCCGCCGCTGAAGGCGATCCACAACCGGCTGCCGTCCGGAACGGCCAGATCCCGGCGCAAGTGGGAATCCAGGCGGGCCAGGAAGCGGTCCCGCAGGGGATGCTTGGGCAGCATGGCGACCCCCGCTCGAGGCGGTAGTGTCCCGGCGCGGCGGGCTCCCCGAAAGGACAGAGAACGAAGTCGCGGTACGCGGCGGCAACCACCGCTGCGACCGAAGCCCGGCGATGCCCCGAAGGCGGGAGTCCGCGCGTCCGCCTCAGGCTTCCTCGTCGAAGGACCCGGCGGACATCAGCCGCCGGTACCGCTCCTCCAGCAGCTCATCCACCGGGCGGGCCAGGAGCCGTTCCGCGTGCCCGGCCAGCACGGTACGCAGCCGCTGCGCCATGCCCTCGGGGTCCCGATGCGCCCCTCCGAGGGGCTCATCGATCACCTCGTCGATCAGGCCGGAGCGGTGTACGCGCTCGGCGGTGATGCCCATGGCCTCGGCGGATTCCTCCGCCCGGCCGCTGTCCTTCCAGAGAATGGAGGCACAGCCTTCGGGGCTGATGACCGAATAGGTGGAATACTGGAGCATGAGCACCTGATCGCCCACGCCGATCCCCAGCGCCCCGCCGCTTCCGCCCTCGCCGATGACGGTGGCAATGATGGGCGTGCGCAGGCGTGCCATCTCGCGCAGGTTGCGGGCGATGGCCTCGCTCTGGCCCCGCTCCTCCGCGCCCACGCCGGGGTAGGCCCCCGGGGTGTCGATGAAGGTCAGCACGGGCAGGCGGAACTTCTCGGCCAGCTTCATCAGGCGCAGGGCCTTGCGGTACCCCTCCGGACGCGGCATGCCGAAGTTGCGCCGGATCTTCTCCTTGGTGTCCCGACCCTTCTGGTGGCCGATAATCATGACCGAGCGTCCGTCCAGGCGGGCAATGCCCCCGATGATCGCCGGATCGTCGCCGAAGGCCCGGTCGCCGTGGAGCTCGCGGAACCCCTCGAACATCCGGCTCAGATAGTCCTGGGTGTAGGGACGAAGGGGATGGCGGGCCACCTGGGACACCTGCCAGGGCGTCAGACTGCCGTAGATCTTCTCGGTCTGACGACGGTTCTTCCGCTCCAGACGCTCGATTTCCTCACCGATGTTCAGGTCGGGCTCATCGGTGACATAGCGCAGCTCTTCGATCTTGGCCTCCAGCTCGGCGATCGGCTGCTCGAAATCGAGAAAACGATTATTCATACCCTGACGCCCTCGGTTGCTACCCTTTACGGGTCCGTTCGCGGACCCTCCCCCTTTGCCGCGCGGGACGGTCACATAAACCGCAAGATTATAACCGTCCTAGGATTCCCGATGAAAGCGGAGCTGCATACCCGCCCCCCCTACAAGCGGGGTCAGGGACTGCAGCAGGGCCGGCTCGGGGCGCACCGGATCGGGCATGCGCAGCCGCACCAGGGCCCGGCCCGGGATCCGGTAATCGATGGTCACCGGGCAGTTCCCGGGGTAATCGGCAAGCAGCATGCCCAGGCGCTGCACCTCATCGGGCCCCAGCGCCGTTCCGGAGAGCTCCAGCTCCAGCTGCCGGGCCCGCTCGATCCGTGCCTCCTCCAGGGTCATGACACGTTCGGCGGTAACCTTGTAGCCCCCCGTCTGCTCGTCCGGGGCGGCGCGTCCCTCCACCACCGCCAGGGGCTCGTCGCCGCGCAGCCAGTCCCGCACGGCGCCGTAGGCCTCGGCGAACACCACCACCTCCGCCCGTCCGGAGGGGTCCTCCAGGTTCACGAAGGCCATCCGCTCGCCGCGCCGGTTATTGATCTCCTTGAGGCTGGCCACGAGCCCCGCGATCACCACGTTGTCCCCCTCCGCCGGGGCGATGTCGCGGATGCGTCCCGGGGTAAGCTCGCCAAGCTCCTCCATGCGGTCGTCCAGGGGATGGCCGGAGAGGTACAGGCCGAGCGTGCTTTTCTCGCCCCGCAGCCGCACCGCGCTGGGCAGCTCCTCCACCTCCGGGTAGACGCCGACGGTGACGGGCTCCGCATCGCCGAACAGGCTGTCCTGGCCAACGGCCATGTCCTGCTGGACCCGGACCCCTTCCTCGAAGGCGTCGTCCAGCACCTCCAGCAGGGCCGCCCGGCTGGGCGCCAGACAGTCCATGGCCCCCGCGCGGATCAGGGCCTCGGCCACCCGCTTGTTGGCCTTGCGCAGATCGACCCGGCTCGCCAGCTCGAACAGGTCGCTGAAGGACCCGTTAGCAGCGCGCTCGGCGAGAATGGCCTCCAGGGCGGCTTCCCCGGCGCCCTTGATGGCGCCCAGACCGTAACGCACATAGCCCCGGGCCCGCCCCTCGCCCTCCGGATCGTGCAGGGACGGGTCCTCCACGGTGAACTCCAGATCCGAGGCGTTGATATCGGGCGGCAGCACCTCGATGTCCATCTGCCGGCAGTCGCCGATGAAGTTCACCACCTTGTCGGTGTTGTTCATGTCCGAGGACAGCACTGCGGCCATGAGCTCGGCGGGATAATGGGCCTTCAGGAAGGCGGTGCGGTAGGAGAGCAGCGCGTAGGCGGCCGAGTGCGACTTGTTGAAGCCGTAGCCGGCGAACTTCTCCATCAGGTCGAAGATGTAGGTAGCCTTGGCGTCGTCGATGCTGTTCTCGCGGGCCCCGGCCAGGAAGATCTCGCGCTGCTTGGCCATCTCCTCGGGCTTCTTCTTGCCCATGGCCCGGCGCAGCAGGTCGGCCGCGCCCAGGCTGTAGTTGCCGAGCACCTGGGCGATCTGCATCACCTGCTCCTGGTACAGGATGACGCCGTAGGTCTCCTTGAGGATCGGCTCCAGCTGCGGCAGCGGATAGTCCCAGTCGCGGTCGCGGCCGTGGCGGCGCTCCACGTAGTCGTCCACCATGCCGGACTCCAGCGGGCCCGGGCGATAGAGCGCCACCAGGGCGATGAGGTCCTCGAAGCGGTCCGGCTGCAGGCGCTGGATGAGCTCCTTCATCCCCGAGGACTCCAGCTGAAACACCGCGGTGGTGTCGCAGCGCTGCAGGAGCCGGAAGGTATCCCCGTCGTCCATGGGGATTTCGTCCATGTCCAGCGGAGCCTCGCCGTGGTTGGCGCGGGTCCGGTTGGCCAGGCTCACCGCCTTGTCGATCACCGTCAGGGTGCGCAGGCCCAGGAAGTCGAACTTCACCAGCCCGGCTTCCTCGACGTCGTCCTTATCGAACTGGGAGGTGACGGTTTCGCCGTCGGCTTCCTTGAACAGCGGCACGAAGTCGGTGAGCGTCGAGGGCGAGATCAGGACGCCGCCGGCATGAGTGCCGGCGTTGCGCGCCAGACCCTCCAGCTTGCAGCCGAGGTTGATGAGGGTGGCCACGTCCTCCTCGTTGTCGTAACGCTCGCGCAGGTCCTCCTCCTGCTCCAGCGCCTTGTTGAGCGTCATGCCCAGATCCCCGGGCACCAGCTTGGCAATCTTGTCCACGTAGCCGTAGGGATGGCCCAGCACCCGGCCCACGTCGCGCACCACCGCCTTCGCCTTCATGGCGCCGTAGGTGATGATCTGCGCCACCTTGTCGCGACCGTACTTCTCCGCCACGTAATCGATGACCCGGTCGCGCTTCTCCATGCAGAAGTCCACGTCGAAGTCCGGCATGGAGACCCGCTCCGGGTTCAGGAAGCGCTCGAACAGCAGCCCGTAGCGGATGGGGTCGATGTCGGTGATCTTGAGGGCGAAGGCCACCAGCGAGCCGGCACCGGAGCCCCGCCCGGGCCCCACCGGCACGTCGTTGTCCTTGGCCCATTGGATGAAGTCGGCCACGATCAGGAAGTAGGCGGGGAAGCCCATCTGGTCGATGATGCCGATCTCGCGCTCCAGGCGGCGCCAGTACTCGTCGCGGACTTCCTCGTGCCGCTCCTCCGGGATCCGCGCGAGGATCTGCGGGAAGCGCTCCTTCAGGCCGTCGCGCGCCGCCTCGGGGAAGTACGCCTCAATGCTGCTGCCGTCCGGCGGCTGATAGTCGGGCAGGTACGGAGTGCCGAAGGAGAGCTCCACGTTGCAGCGTGCGGCGATATGGCCGGCGTTGGCCACTGCCTCCGGCACGTCCTCGAACAGGGCGATCATCTCGTCGCCGGTGCGCAGGTGATTCTGCTCGGTATGGCGTCGGGCGTCCTCGCCGCGGCGCTCCAGGGTGGTGCCCTCGGCGATGGCCACCCGCACCTCGTGGGCCTCCATCTCGTCGGTCTCGGCGAAATGTACGTTGTTGGTGGCCACCACCGGGAGATCGAGCCGGTGGGCGATCTCCATGCTCCCCTGGTTCACCGCCTCCTGGCCGGTCCGTCCCGTGCGCTGCAGCTCCAGGTAGAAGCCGGCGGGAAACAGCTCCGCGTAGTAGGCGGCCGCTGCCTCGGCGGCCTCCATGTTGCCGCGCGCCAGCCAGTAGCCCACCTCCCCTTCCAGGTTGGCGGACAGGGCGATGATGCCCTGTCCGTACTCCCGGAGCCACTGGTGGGAGACCCTCGGCTGGCCGCGCTCCTGCCCTTCCAGGTAGCCCTTGGAGGAGAGCTGCACCAGGTTGTCGTAACCGGTGCGGTCGCGGGCGAGCAGGACCAGGTGGGACAGGGGGGATTTGCCCTCGCCCTCCACCCACACCTCGGAGCCGATGATGGGCTTGATGCCGGCCGCCAGGGCCTTGTTGTAGAACTTCACCAGGGCGAACAGGTTGCCGTGGTCGGTGAGGGCCACGGCGGGCATGCCCATGTCCTTGACGCGCTTGATGAGCTCCGGCACCCGCAGGGTGCCGTCCACCAGGGAGAATTCCGAATGGACATGGAGATGGACGAAGGGAGGCGTGGTCATGGGCACCTGCTACCCGGATTCGGCGTTGAAGGAAAGAAAGGCGCGGATGGCCGCCGGGCCGGTCCTGCCCGCTTCGCCCCACTACTTTAAACCAACAGGCCGACGACGACGACCGGGGCGGCTGCTTGCGGACCGCCGAGAGGGCAAGGGAATCAGGAGGTTTTGAAGGAGCGCCGATGGATGGGCGAAGGGCCCAGCCGCGCCAGGGCCGCCCGGTGGTCGGCGGTCCCGTAGCCCTTGTGGGACGCGAAGCCGTACCCCGGGTACCGGGTGTCGTATGCCGCCATCCAGCGGTCCCGGGTCACCTTGGCCAGAATGGAGGCGGCGGAAATGGCCTGGTCGCTGAGATCCCCGCCGACGATGCACTCGGCGTCGGGAAGACCCGACGGGCGGGAGCTGCCGTCGATCCGCACGTGGGCTCCGGGAAGGCCGACGGCGGACACGGCCCGCTCCATGGCCCGATGGGTGGCCTGCAGGACGTTCACCGCATCGATCTCGTCCGGCTCCGCCCAGCCCAGACCCGCGGCGGCCGCCCCCGCCAGCAGGGCCCCGTGCAGGGCTTCGCGCCGTTTCTGGGACAACTTCTTGGAGTCCGTCAGTCCGGCCACCGTGTTGGGGGTGGGCAACGCCACCGCGGCGGCCACCACAGGACCGGCCAGGGGCCCCCTGCCCGCCTCGTCGACGCCGACCACGGGACGGAATTCCCCGGCCGTCCCGCGCGGGCGCACCAGCACGCTGCAGCACGCACCGTCCGCCTCCTCCAGAGCGAGGCCGAGCTGTGTCGGAGGCTCGGTGCCGGCCACTTTCAGGCCTCCCTCCGCACGTAGCGGAGCACCACCTCGGCGGCCCCCGCCGAGGGGTTCTCGCCCAGGGTGGCCCGGACGCCGGCCAGATCCGCCCGTGCCCGCTCCCGCGCCTGCGGGTCGGCCAGATATCTTCCCAGCTCCTCCGCGAGCCGTTCGGGCTCGGCGTCCTCCTGGATGAGCTCGGGCGCCACCTCCCGGCCCGCCACGAGATTGACCATGCCGATATGGGGCACCTGCACTAGGCGCCGGGCCAGCCAGAAGGTGATCGGGGACAGCTTGTAGAGCACCACCAGCGGTGTCCCCACCACCGCGGTTTCCAGGGTGGCCGTGCCCGAGGTCACCGCCGCGCAATCGGCCGCCGCGGTGGCGGACAGACTATCCTCCACGCGGTGGAAATTGGGCGGCGCATACTCGGTCAAAAGCTCGTCGAGCACCTCGCCCACGGCGGGCCCGGCCACCGGGAGCACGAAATGCGCGTCCGGGTGAAGATCCGCGAGCAGCTCGGCGGTCCGGAGCAGCACCGGCCCCATGCGCAGCACCTCGGACCGCCGGCTTCCCGGAAGCAGGGCCACCACCGGCGCATTCGCCGGCAGGCCGAGGGCAGCCCGCGCCTGCTCCCGGTCCGGAACGGCCGGGATGCGCTCGATCAGGGGGTTGCCCACGTAGGTGACTGGCACTCCCGCCTGTTCGTAGACCTCGGTCTCGAAGGGGAAGATGACCATCATGTGGTCGACGATCCGGCCAATCTTGTGCACCCGGCCGCGTCGCCACGCCCATACCTGGGGACTCACGTAATAGACCACCGGCACGCCGAACTTCTGGGCAACCTTGGCCAGGCGCAGGTTGAAGTCGGGCGCGTCCACGCACACCAACAGGTCGGGCGAAGCCTCGCGGAGCCGGGACTTGAGCCCCTTGAACACCCGTCGGATATCGCCGAAATGGCGCAGCACCTCGGTAAGGCCCACGACTGCAAGCTGATCCGAGGGGAACAGCGCCCGGCAGCCAGCGGCCTCCATGGCCGGGCCGGCCACGCCCTCGAAGCGAACCTCGGGCTCCCGGGCCCTCATTTCGCGGATAAGCCCGGCGGCGATGCGGTCGCCGGAAGCCTCCCCGGCGACCACCATTACCCGGCGTGGGCCTCCAACCGACGCACCTGCTGCGTCGGACCGCTCGGCCAGGGAGGCGGTGGGTCCGCTCACGACCGGGCGGTCTCCGCTACCACGGTGGAGATCCGCTCCACGTCCTCCTTGCTCAGCTCGGGGAACATGGGCAGGGCCAGCACCCGCTCCGCCAGACGGTCGGCCACGGGACAGGCATCACCGCCCGCCGCGTCGGCGAAGGCGGGCTGGCGGTGGAGCGGCACGGCATAGTAGACGGCCGAGGCGATCTCCGCGGCTTGGAGGGCCTCCCGGATCTCCTCGCGGTTCTCCGCCTGGAGCACGAACTGGTGGTAGACGTGCGCCCCCTCCTCTACCTCGGCGGGTAGCGTCACCGCGGCGCTAGCCAGATTACGCCGATAGGCCATGGCCACCCGCCGGCGGCCCTCGTTGTAGGCGCGGATGCGCTTGAGCTTGGCCCGCAGCACCACCGCCTGCAGCTCGTCGAGGCGGCTGTTGAAGCCCAGCTCGTCATGGAAGTAGGGCCGGCTGGAGCCGTGATTGCGCAGCCGAAGCAGGTGGTCGGCCACGTCCTCCTCATTGGTGGTGATGAGGCCGCCGTCTCCCGCGCCGCCCAGGTTCTTGCTGGGGAAGAAGCTGAAGGCGCCGGCCAGCCCCCAGGCTCCCGTGGTGCGGCCCTGCCGTGCGGCGCCGAAGCTCTGGGCGCAGTCCTCGATGACGGCCAGGCCGTGCTTCGCCGCGACGGCGTCCAGCGCCTCCATGTCCACCGGCTGGCCGAACAGGTGCACCGGCAGCAGGGCGCGCGTCCGCTTGCTCACCGCCGCGGCCACCGCCTCCGGGTCGAGGTTGTAGCTGTGGGGATCCACATCGGCGAACACGGGGCGGGCGCCCGTGTAGAGGATGGCCTCCGCGGTGGCGGCGAAGGTGAAAGGGCTCGTGATCACCTCGTCTCCCGGTCCCACGCCGGCGGCCCGCAGGGCCAAGTGCAGGGCGTCCGTCCCGGAGGCCACCCCCACCGCCCGCTGCACGCCCAGGAATTCGGCCGCCTCGCTCTCGAAGGCCTTGCCCCGGGGCCCCATGATGAACTGGCCCGTCTCCAGGACCTCGCGCACCTCCGGCTCCACCTCCTCCATGAGGGAAGCCATCTGCTGCTTCAGGTCCACCATGGGGATGCTCAAAACGATTCCTCCTCGAGGTCGGCTGGAATGCCGTAGCGCTGAAAGTGATCGTCGATGGCGGTGCGCACCCGCAGGCCCAGGTCCAGCGCGGCGCGGCCCTCGATGCCGGAAACGCCGTCGGAAATCCTCCCCCGGCAGGCAGCCAGGAACATGGCCACCTCCTCGGCGAGCAGATCCCGGGCCTCCAGGGCCTCCTGCGTGCCCCGGGCCCCGGGCACCGGGCCCTCGGCGGCGCCATCGTCCAGCTCGTACACGCCCATGGCGCTGTCCACGAAATCCACGGAGACATAGCGATGCGGCTGGAACATGCGCACCTCCCGGACCTGTTTGCGGGCCACCCGGGAGGCGGTGACGTTGGCCACCGCCCCGTTGGCGAAGGCGATGCGCGCATTCGCCATGTCCACCTTTTCGGTGACCACGGGAATGCCGATGGCGCGCACCTCCGCCACGGGCGCCTGCACCCAGTTCAGGATCAGGTCCAGATCGTGGACCATGAGGTCCAGGATCACGTCGATGTCCAGCGAGCGCGGCTGGAAGGTATTGAGCCGACTGGCCTCCAGATAGCGGGGCGGCTGGCGGTCCCAACCGTGCTCCGCGATCCGCCGCACGCCCGGGTGAAAGCGCAGCAGGTGTCCCACCTGCAGCACCCGCCCGGAACGGTCCGCGGCCTCGAGGAGGGCATCCGCTTCCTCGAGGGTGGCGGCCAGGGGCTTCTCCATGAGCACGTGCACCCCGGCCTCCAGGGCCGCCACCCCCAGCTCCCGGTGCACCTCGGTGGGGGCGGCCACGGTGACCGCATCCACCTCCGCAAGCAGGGCGTTCAGATCCCCGTAGGACCGGCACCCAATCTCGCCGGCAACGTCGGCGGCCCGATCGGAGTCGGGATCGAAGACGCCCACCAGCTCGGCGCCGGCGTGGGCGGCGTATTTCTGGGCGTGATAGCGGCCCAGGCTGCCCACTCCCACCACCCCGGCTCTCAACGACTCACTCATGATGGAATGCGGCTCCCTTCCTGGCCGCGGGCGGCATCCGCCTGCGGCGCTTCCAGTACAATGCTGATGCCCGCCGCTTCGGCGGCCGCCACCATTTCCGAACGATCCAGAACCAGCGTCAGGCCCGCCTCCAGGGCCAGGCAGGTGGCTCCCGCCCGCGCCATGATCTCGATGGTGTCCACGCCCACCGTGGGCACGTCGAAGCGCACGTCCTGGCCGGGCTTGGCCACCTTCACCACGGTGACGCCGCCCCCGCCCAGCTCGGCCCCCCGGCGGATGGCGGCATCGGTGCCCTCGATGGCCTCCACAGCCATGACGGAGCGCTCCTTGATCACAACGCTCTGGCCGATGTCGAGGCCGGCGATGTTCTTGGCCAATCCCCAGCCGAAGGCGATGTCCCCCCGCTCGGTTTTGCTCGGCTCACGGCGGGTCAGGGTCCCCGGTCCGGGCAGCAGCACGCCGGCGTGCTCGATGGAGGAAACCAAGCGTATACCGGCCCGATCCAGCTCGTCGGCCACCGCACCGAGGAGGGTGTCGTCCTTGAAGTCGGGAGCGCGGGCCATGAGCTTGACGGCACGCAGGTCGGGGCGGAGCTTGTAGATACGGGTCTTGTGCACCTTGCCCGCCATGACCGCTTCTTCCACGCCCGCCTTGCGGAAGGCCTCGATGAGCTTGCCGAGCTGGCCCAGGCGCAGCCACACCAGCTCATCCACGTGCTCGCCTATGGCGGGGTCGCTCTCCTCGCGGATGGCCGCGCAGAAGACCCGGTATCCCTGGGTGCGGAGGTTGTCGGCGTAGAGGAGCGGGAAGCGTCCGTACCCGGCGATAAGGCCAATCACACCGGGGTGGTGCGCAGAGGTCACCGCACCACCCCGCGCTCGGACTTGCGCAGAAAGGTCATCACCTGCTGCACCTCGGGGATCTCGGCGTCGCTGCTGGCCTCCACCTCGGCCAGCGCCTCCTCCCGGGGCCGGCGCCGATGGAACAGCGCCTTGAAGGCCCGTTTCAGGCCATCGATGGTCTCCTTGGGGAACCCGGCCCGGTCCAGGCCCACGGTATTAGGGCCGTACAGGCGGGCGCGATTGCCGGCCACCGAGGCGAATGGCGGCACGTCCATGGAGACCGCCGATGCCCCGCCGACAAAGGCGTAGGGACCGATGTCGCAGAACTGGTGCACAGCGGTCATGCCGCCGATGATGGCGCGCTCCCCGACGGTGACGTGCCCGGCGAGCGTCACCGCGTTGGAAAGCACCACGTTGTCTCCTACCTGGCAGTCATGGGCCACGTGCACGTAGGCCATCACAAGTACGTGCTCGCCCACCCGGGTCACGCCGCCACCTTCCTCGGTGCCCACGTGGAGGGTGGCCGATTCGCGGATGATGGTGCCCTCCCCCACCTCCAGATGGGTCTCCCCCCCGGCGAATTTCTTGTCCTGCGGCGGGGCGCCCACCGAGGCGAACTGGAAAATCTGGACGCCAGGACCGATCCGCGTGTGGCCCTGTATGACCACGTGGGGACCCACCCAGGCACCCGATTCGAGGGATACGTTCGGTCCGATTACCGAGAAGGGACCGACTTCCACATCCGGAGCCAAATCCGCTGCGGGGTCCACCCATGCCGTTTCGTGAATCATGGTTTCAGTCCGCCGTGATGGTGGCCATTAGCTGGGCGTCCGCCACGCGCTCACCGTCGACGTAAGCGGCGGCATCGAACTGCCAGACCTTTCCCCGGTGCTTGGTCACGGAGACTTCCATGTGCAGTTGGTCCCCGGGGACGACCGGTTTCCGAAAACGGGCCTTGTCGATTCCCATGAAATAGACGTGCTTATCCTGGGTCGCCTCGGGCTCGGATTTGCAGGCCAGCAGCCCACCCACCTGAACCAGCGCCTCCACGATGAGCACCCCCGGCATTATGGGAAAATCGGGGAAGTGTCCCTCGAAGAACGGCTCGTTGAAGGTCACGTTCTTTATGGCCGTCATCCGGGTTCCGGGCTCCCAGTCCAGGATCCGGTCCACCAGCAGGAAGGGGTATCGATGAGGCAGGTGCCTTAGGATCCCCTCGATCCCCATATCGTCCGATTTCGCCTCCACTTTAGGTATCTCCTCCTTCAGGGTTTCCCTTCACCGCTCGCTCCAATGCCTGGAGGCGCTCCCGCAGGCCCCGGAGCTGGCGCAGTCCGGCCAGGCTCCGGCGCCATTCCCCATGGGGCTGGTGGGGAAATCCGGAATATACTCCGGGCTCCCGGATCTCGCTGATCACGCCGGCCTTGGCGGTAAGCGTGGTTCCGGGCGGGATGTGCAGATGGCCGGCCACGCCCGTTTGCCCGGCCAGGGTGCAGTGCTCGCCGATCTCCGTACTGCCGGAAATGCCCGCCTGTCCGGACAGGATGCAGTGGGCACCTATACGGCAATTGTGGCCGATCTGCACCAGGTTATCGATCTTGGTGCCGCGGCCGACGCGGGTTTCCTCCAGCGCCGCCCGGTCCACGCTGCTGTTGGCCCCGATCTCCACATCGTCCTCGATCACCACCCGGCCCACTTGAGGGATCTTGCGGTAGGCACCATCCTCCGGGGCGAGACCGAAGCCGTCGGCCCCAAGCACCACCCCCGAATGCAGGCGGACCCGCTTGCCCAGCTCCGTGCCGGAATAAAGGGTCACATTGGGGCCCACACGGCTTTCCGCGCCCACCACGCAATCGGCGCCCACCACGCTGCCGGCCTCAATCCAGGCACCCGCCTCGATGCGGGTGCCCGCACCCACCACCACGTTGGCCTCCAGTCGTGCGTCCTCGGCCACTTCCGCATCGGTGCCCAGGACCACGGAATGGTGGATTCCCGGCTCCGGACGGGGTTCGGGGAACAAGCACTCCAGGGCCCGGGCCCAGGCGGCATAGGGGTTTTCGGCCACCAGGGCGGTTGCCGGGGATGCCTCCGCCACCTGGGGCGCGACAATCACCACTCCGGCGGCGGTTTCCAGTAGCTGCTGCCGGTACCGGGGATTGGCCAGGAAGGAGAGGTCCTCGGGGCCCGCCTTGTCCAGGGGTGCCGCTCCGGAGACCGGTCGCTCCCGGTCGCCGCGGAGGGACAGTCCCAGCTGCTCGGCCAGACCGCCGGCCGTGTGGGCTTGCGGTGCTCGGGGCATTATTCGCCGCCCTTGGCGTTGAGCTGCTCCAGGACCCGCTGGGTCAGATCCACCCGGTTCGCCACGTACATGGCCGCCGGACCGGTAAGGATCAGATCGTACCCCTGATTCTCCCCGATTCGGTTGATGATCTGGGAAACGCGATCGTACAGGTCCTGGAGGACTTGGTTCTTCTGGGCGTCGATGTCTTCCTGGGCCGCCTGCTGGGCGCGCCGCAGCTCCCGCATGGCCTGCTGGAGCTCACGCTGCTTCTGCTTGCGCTGCTCCTCGCTCATGAGGCTGGACTGCTGCTTTAGCTGCTTCCGGAGCTCCTGGATCTTCTGCTGCTTTTCCTTCAGCTCCGCTTGGCGGTCCTGGACCCTGGTCTCCAGATCCTGGCGTGCCGCCTGGGCCTTGCTGGAGTTCTCCACCACCTGCCGAACGTCCACATAACCAATCTTGTACTCGGCCGCCGCAGCGGCACCCGGCCCGAGGCCGACGGCAGCAATCAGAAGGAATACCGCACCCAGAAAACGTCCCATATCTAGCTCCTTCTCGTATCGAGCCCGGCAAGCCCTCGGGCCAGCGTATTTCCATGCGTCTTCCGCCGCGGGAGGCGCCGTCCGCCCTTCGCCACGGACCCGGCGCGCCGGGCCTGCGGCGCAGCCGGTCGGTGGCACGCGCTCCGGCACGTCCACCGGTGGTTCCCTGTGGGGGTGGCCCGTCCGAGGCCGGGAGCGAGCTCCTAGATCTGCGTACCGATGGTGAACTGGAAGCGCTGGAGCTCGTCCCCGGGCTTGGTGACCACGGGCCACGCGTAGTCGAACCGCAGCGGACCCATCGGGGAGAACCAGCGGAAACCGATGCCCATCGAGGCCCGGAGCTTGTCCGACGTTATGGACTCGTCATCCCCGTAGACCCATCCGGTATCGGCGAACACCGCCCCGCGAATGCCCCGGGCGGTCTGCGCACCCGGGATGGGGAAGATGAACTCCGTGTTCCCCTGCAGCTTCGTCACACCGCCGACCGGGTCGCCGTCCGCGTCCTCCGGCCCGAGACTGTAGGTTTCGAATCCGCGAACGCTCCGGGCGCCGCCCAGGTAGAAGCGCTCATAGAAGGGCACGGCTTGTCCGTTGTAGCCTTCGAGACGGCCCACCTGGAGCCCCAGCGTGATGGTGGAGGCCGAGAACACCGGGAAATAGACGTGGGACTCCGCCCCCAGGTTGAAGTAGCGGGTATCCCCGCCGGGGAGCGCCACCTCCGTGCGCAGGATGTTCTTCCAGCCGTCCCGCGGGAAGATGGTGGAGTCGCGCGAATCGTAGGTCAGCGTGTTCCGCAGCAGGATGTGGTCCTGCCGGCCCAGGAATTCCTCCTCCTGCGAGCCCAGCTCCAAAGTGCCGCTCTTGGTGTCGGTCTGCTCGAAGGCGAGCCGCAGGCTGTCGCGCCAGTACTCGGAGAGGGGGAAGCCGAGCCGCCCGGCCAGGCCGGCACGGTCCTGGCTGTAGCGGAACAGGGTGAGCCGGTCGGTATCGCGCTGCGTGTAGTAGACGTCGGCACCCAGGCTTATGCCGTCCACCGTGAAATAGGGCTCCGTGAGCGAGAGGTTGAAGGTCTGGTTAACGCCGCCCACGTCGGCCTGAAGGGAAAGCCGCTGCCCGCTCCCGAACAGGTTGTTCTGCTTGATGGAGCTTGTGAACAGCAGCCCCTCGACGTCGGAATAGCCGACGCCGACGCTGAACTGGCCCGTTGGACGCTCCTTCACCGACAGATTGAGATCCACCGCCTGGTCGGACCCCGGAACGCTGGGGGTCTCCAGGTTCACCCCCTCGAAGTAACCGAGCCGGTTGATGCGCTCCTTGGAGCGCTGGATCTTGCTGGTCTGGTAGCGGGCGGACTCCATCTGGCGGAATTCCCGTCGGATCACCCGATCCTGGGTGCGGCTGTTGCCCTCGATGCGGATCCTGCGCACCGTGACCCGCCGTCCCGGCGAGACCCGGAAGGCCAGCTCCACCGTATTGGCCTCCTCGTCCACATCGGGCACAGGCGTGACATTGGCGAAGGCGAATCCTTCATCGCCGATCCGCCGGGAAACGGCCTCCACGGATTTCTGCACCTGGCTCCGCGAGAAGAGCTCACCCTCCTCCATGGGCACCAGCGGCCATAGCTCCTCCTCGGGCACCACCGTGTTGCCGGTGAAGCTGAGCCCCTTGACCCGGTACTTGTCGCCCTCGGTGATGTTGATGGTGACGAAGACATGCTGGCGGTTGGGGGAGAGCTGAACCTGGCTGGAGTCGATCTGGAAGTTCAAGTGGCCACGGTCCATGTAGTAGGAGCGCAGCGACTCCAGATCCCCCATCAGGCGCTGGCGGGCATACTGGTCCTTGCCGGAGAGGAAGGCGAAGGCGGCCGAGTCCGTCAGGCTGAACTGGTCCTTCAGGAGCTCGTCGCTGAACCGCTGATTGCCCACGATCTCGATCTGGGCGATCTTGGCGGGCTCTCCCTCCTGGATCTTGAACGCGATCCGCACCCCGTCCTCGCCAGCCGACTTGGTCTCGGCGTTCACCTGGACGGCGTAGTAGCCCTGGGCGTTGTATTGCCGCTCCAGCTCCAGGGTCGCCCGGCGCAGCGCCGATCGGGAGAACATCTTGCGGTCCTCCAGACCGAAGGATTTGAAGGCCTTGCGGACCTGCTCCTCCTTGAGCTGTTCCAGGCCCTCGAAGGTGATCTCCGTGACCACCGGCTTCTCCACCACCTCCACCACCAGGGTGCCATTCTCCCGTAGGAGGCGTACGTCCCGGAAGAAGCCCGTGTCGTAGAGGGAATGGATGGCCCGCCGCGCCGCCGCGGCGCCCAGCTCGTCACCCACTTCCACCGGCAGGTAGTTGCGCACCGTCCCTTTTTCGATCCGCCCGGTACCGCGAATCTCGATGGCGTCCACGGTGAATGCCGAAGCCGCCGGGGCCACGAGCACCCCGATCAGGACCACCACCGTACTCACTACTGCCCGTAGGCCGTGCATTATTGGAACAGCCGTTGAATGTCGTTATAGAAAGCGAAGACCATCACCGCGAGCAGCACCATGATTCCGGCCTGCTGCCAGCGGGCCATGGTCTCTTCGTCCAGGGGCCGGCCGCGCACTCCCTCTATGGCCTGGAACAGCAGGTGCCCGCCGTCCAGCACCGGAATCGGCAGCAGGTTCAGAAAGCCCAGGCTCAGACTGATCATGCCCAGGAACCAGAGGAATGGCACCAGCCCGGCTTCCGCGGACTGCCCCGCGAACTGCGCGATCGCGATGGGTCCGCCGAGGTTATCGCTTGAGACCGAGCCCGTCACCATGCGGCCGAGCATCTCCACGGTCAGCCACAGCATCTCGCCCGTCTTCTTGATGCCCTCCACGAGGGCGCCGAGGGGACCGTAGCGCACCGTCACCTGGAGATCCGCCGGCAATGGCCGGGGTCGCATGCCGATCTGGCCGACCTTGCCGGAATCCGGCGTGGATACCGCTTCGGGCATCACCGAAAGCGTGCGCGTCTGGCCGTCGCGCGCCACCTGCACGGAGAGCTTCTCCCCGGGGCTTTCCCGGACCAGGTCCAGGAAGCGCTGCCAGGAAGCCACGGTTTCCCCGTTGATGGCCCGAATCCGATCCCCGGCCTGGAGACCCGCCGCGGCGGCCGGCGAATCCGGCACCACCTCGCCAACCACCACTGGCTGGTAGGGCCCCAGGCCCACCGCTTTGTACAGGAAGTCCGACTGCAGGTTGCCGCCGCCCACCCCCGTCAGATCCAGGCGCGTCTGCCGGCTGGACCCGCCGTCGGCCACGGTGACTTCAACCAATTCCCGGTCCATGGCGGCCTGCATCAGGGCCACCCGGGCCTCGTTCCAGGACTGGACCGGCTGCCCAGCCACCGAGCGGATCTCCTCCCCAACCCGCAGCTCCGCCTGTGCGGCGGGGGTGGCGGACGCGACGTATCCGATGCGGGGCGTCAGCCCCTGCACCCCGATCAGATAGACCGCCACGAAGACCAGAGCGGCGAACAGGAAATTCATCACCGGCCCGGCAGCAGCCACCGCCATGCGCTGCGGAACCGGCTTGCGGTTGAAGGCCCGGTGGGCCTCCTCCGGGGCCAGGTCCGGCTCTTCCCCCGGCACCTCCCCGGCCATCTTCACGTATCCGCCCAGAGGCAGGGCGGCGAGTACGTACTGGACGCCGTCCTTGCCCTTGCGGGTAAGCAGCGCGGGGCCGAATCCCACCGAGAACTTGAGCACCTTGATGCCCACCCGGCGCGCGACCCAGAAGTGTCCGTACTCGTGGACCGTGATCAGGACCCCGATGGCCACCACGAACATTAGGAGGGTATGGAGGATGTCCATCCGTGCGGGCCGTCCTTGCTTATTTGCGCTTTACCATCCGGGCTACCGACCCTCGCGGGCCAGCACGTCCCGGGCGAGGCGCCGGGCCTCCGCGTCGGCGGCTCGTGCCGTGTCCAGGGAGTCGGCGGGCCCCGGACAGGAAGCATCCAGGGTGGCGGCGATCACCCGGGTGATTCCGGGGAAATCCAGCCGCTCGTCGAGGAAAGCGTCCACGGCGACCTCGTTCGCCGCGTTGAGGATGGCGGGCGCGGTTCCGCCCACCTGCAGGGCCCGGTAGGCCTGGGCCAGGGCCGGAAACCGCTCGAAATCCGGTGCTTCGAAATGCAGGGCGGCGATGCTCGCCAGATCCAGGGAGGCTACGCCGCTCTCGACCCGGTCCGGATGGGCCAGGGCGGCCGCGATGGGGGTCCGCATGTCCGGGTGGCCGAGCTGCGCGAGCAGCGAGCCGTCGAGGTACTCCACCAGGGAGTGGACGATGGACTCCGGATGGACCACCACGGCGATCCGCTCCGGGGGGAGGGCGAAGAGCCAGTGGGCCTCGATGACCTCCAGGGCCTTGTTCATCATGGTGGCGCTGTCCACGGAGATCTTGCGCCCCATGTCCCAGTTCGGGTGCGCCACCGCCTCTTCGGGGGTAACCGTCGCCAGGGTATCGGCCGCGCGGGTCCGGAACGGCCCCCCGGAGGCGGTGAGCTGGATGCGTCGCACCCCGTCTATGTTCCCGTTTTCCGGGAAAACCTGGAAGATGGCGTTGTGCTCGCTGTCCACCGGGATGATGGTGGCGCCGGCGCGGCGCGCCTCGTCCATGAACAGGGCGCCGGCCATCACCAGGCATTCCTTGTTGGCTAGGAGCACCCGCTTACCGGCACGCACCGCCGCGAGTGTCGGCTCCAGCCCGGCGGCCCCCACGATGCCGCCCACCACTTGATCGGCCTCCGGGTGGGCGGCCACCTCGCACATGGCCGCATCCCCCCAGCGGACCTCGATCCCGCCAACCCCCTCCTCCTCGAGACGGGAGGCCAGATTACGGGCGGCCTCCTCCTCTCGCAGGACCACGTAGCGCGGCCGATGGCGCCGGCAGGGCTCCAGCAGCGCCTCCCCGCTCCGGTTGGCCGCCAGGGCCAGCACCTCGTACTGCCCGGGGTTCCGGGCCAGCACGTCCAGGGTGCTGGTACCGATGGAGCCGGTGGCCCCGAGGACGACGATGCGCCTCATACCCCCAGTCCCCAAAGGCACAGCGCAAACACCGGCACGCCGGCCGTCAGGCTATCGATCCTATCCAGAAGCCCGCCATGGCCCGGCAGCCATTGCCCGGAATCCTTCATCCCGGCACGGCGCTTGAACATGGACTCCAGCAGGTCGCCCACCTGGCCGATCAACGCCACCAGCACCGCCACCCCCGCGAGGAGCCCCGGAGCCGGGCCCGCCAGGGGGGACTTCCAGGCAAGGAGGCCACCGGCCGCGGCGGCCAGCGCCATCCCGCCCACGAGGCCCTCCCAGGATTTGCCGGGGCTGATATGCGGTGCCAGCTTGCGATTGCCCCAAGCCTTGCCCACCGCATAGGCACCAATATCCGCCGTCCAGATCACCACCAGCACCGCCAGCCCCTGCCAGGGATCCGTCTGCACCAGGTGCACCAGCAGGGCCATGGCGGGCGGCAGGGTAACCAATCCGGCCAAAGCGTTGGGGGAGCGATACACCGGCTCATCGGTCTGCGGCCGGAAGACGGGGACCTCGGCGGCTACCAGGAGCCACCAGAGGCCCGCCCCCAGGGCCACCCCGACCGGATCCAGCAGGGTCAGGATGTAAGTGGCCCCGCCCATGAGGGCGGCGTAGAGGTAGCGCCCCCTGCCGTGGATATGGATCAAGCTCGCCCATTCCAGGCCGCCGACAAGCGCCAGGGCGACGCCGAGTGCAAGGATTCCTTGGGGGGGAAGATAGAAAAGCCCCGCCAGGATCAGTGCAATCAGGACGAGGGCGGTAAGGGTTCGGGATCTAATTGCCTGTGAGCGCGTTGGCTTGTTCACCTGTACGTCCGAAGCGGCGTTGCCGGTTGCTGAAGCTTTTGAAGGCCTCCTGTAGCGCCTGCTCGTCGAAGTCGGGCCACAGGGTGGGCGTGAAGTACAGCTCGGTGTAGGCCAGCTGCCAGATCAGAAAATTGCTGATGCGCTGCTCTCCGCCCGTCCGGATGAACAAATCCGGCTCGGGCAGGCTCGCCAGGGCGAGGCGGGAACGGATGCCCTCTTCCGTGATCTCGGCGGGATCCAGCCGCCCTTCAGCGGCTTCCCGGGCCAGCTGCCGGGTGGCCTGCGTCAGGTCCCAGCGGCCGCCGTAATTGGCGGCGATGTTGAGGGTCATGCGGTCGCCGTCGGCGGTGGCCTGCTCTGCCCGCTCGATCAGCCGCCGCAGATTGTCCCCCAAACCCTCCCGGTCGCCAATCACCTGGAGGCGGACGCCGTTGCGGTGCAAGCCATCCACCTCGCGCTCCAGCACGAACCGGAACAGCCCCATCAGGGCGCTGACCTCGCTGGCCGGACGGCGCCAATTCTCGGAGGAGAAGGCGAACAGGGTAAGGGCCTCCACCCCGGCCTCTCCGCAACCGCGGACAATGGCACGCACCGACTCCAGACCCCGGCGATGTCCTTCCACGCGCGGCAAGCGCCGCTGCTTGGCCCAACGACCATTGCCGTCCATCACCACGCTGACATGGCGGGGGATGCGAAGGGCCGTTTCCCCCTGCTCGTGCGTCAACGGGCTACACCTCCATGAGGTCTGCTTCCTTCGCGTCCAGGATGGCATCCACCTCGGCGATGTAGCGGTCCGTGAGCTCCTGGATCTCCTTTTCGGAGCGGCGCACGTCGTCCTCGCCGACCTCGCCGTCCTTCTCGAGCTTCTTCAGATCCTGGTTGGCGTCCCGGCGCACATTCCGGATGGCCACCCGGGCCCCTTCGCCCATCTGCCGCACGTGCTTCACCAGCTCCTTGCGCCGTTCCTCGGTAAGCTCCGGCATGGGCACGCGGACCACGTCGCTGGAAGCGGAAGGATTGAGCCCCAGATCGGTGTTGTGGATGGCCCGCTCGATCTTCGGGATCATGTCCTTCTCGTAGGGCTTGATGTTGATGGTGCGGGCGTCCGGGACCGTCAGGTTGGCGACCTGATAGAGCGGCACGTCGCTACCGTAGTACTCCACCGTGACCGGATCCAGCACGCTGGCATGAGCGCGCCCGGTGCGCACCTTGCTCAGGTCGTCCTTGAGCGACTCGACGCTCTTCTGCATCCGGTCCTCGGCGTCTAGCTCGATCTCCTCGATCATGACTTTGCCTCCTCCCCCTCTACCCGGGTTCCCTCGTCCTCCCCGAGCACCACCCGCATGAGGGCCTCGGGCTTGACGCAGTTGAACACCACGATGGGCAGACGGTTGTCACGGCAGAGGGTGATGGCGGTGGCGTCCATCACCTTCAGGTCCTGGGCAATGACATCCATGTAGGTGAGCCGCCGGTAGCGCATGGCATCGGGATTGGTAATGGGGTCCTCGGTGTAGACACCGTCCACCTTGGTGCCCTTAAGAACCACCTCCGCCCCGATCTCCATGGCGCGCAGGCTGGCAGCCGTGTCCGTGGTGAAAAACGGATTTCCCGTCCCGGCGCCGAAAATGACCACCCTGCCCTTTTCCAGGTGCCGGATGGCCCGGCGCCGGATGTAGGGCTCCGCCATTTGCTGCATGCCGATGGCGGTCTGCACCCGGGTAGGAAGCCCCTGGCTCTCCAGGGCGTCCTGTAGGGCCAGGGCGTTCATCACCGTGGCCAGCATGCCCATGTAGTCGGCGGTGGCCCGGTCCATGCCCTCGGCGGCCGGGGCCACGCCCCGGAATATGTTGCCGCCGCCGATGACCACGGCCACCTGGGCGCCGACGGCGGCCACCTCCTGGATCTCATTGGCAATGCGCTCCAGCACGGAGCGACTGACCCCGTAGGGCTCGTCCCCCATCAGGGCCTCGCCGGAAAGCTTTAGAAGCACGCGCCGGTATGCCGGCTCCCGTGTGTCCGGGTCGCTCACCTCGGCTTACTCCCCGAGCTGTTCTTTCACTTCCTCGGCGAAATCCTTCTGCTCCACCTCGATGCCTTCGCCCACCTCAAACCGCTCGAAGCGGCGGATGCGGATATTCTCCCCCAGCTTGGCCACCACTTCCTTGGTGTGCTCGCCCACGGTCTTGTCGGGGTCCTTCACGAAGGGCTGATCGAGCAGGGTAATGGCGGAGAGGTTCTTGTTGAGCTTGCCCTCGAGGATCTGTTCCACCACGTGGTCGGGCTTGCCGGCCACGGTCTCCTCGGACTGGCTCTTGATGAGGGCCTTCTCCTCCTCGACCCGCTCCTCGGGGATGTCCTCGCGGCGCACGTATTCGGGATTGGAGGCGGCCACGTGCATGGCGATGTCCCGGGCGAAAGCCTGGAAGTCGTCGTTCTTGCCGACGAAGTCGGTTTCGCAGTTCACCTCCAGGAGCACGCCGATCTGGCCGTTACCGTGAATATAGGAGGTGACCACGCCCTCGGCGGCGGTGCGGCCCGCCTTCTTCTCGGCCTGGGCGAGCCCCTTCTGCTTGAGGATCTCCATGGCCTTTTCCATGTCACCCTCGGCCTCGGTGAGGCACTTCTTGCACTCCATCATGCCGGCGCCGGTGCGCTCGCGGAGGGTCTTCACGTCCTGCGCGCTGATACTCATAACCCTACTGTACTCCCTGCAATCCGGTTGATCTCTGCCGGGCCTTCACGGGCCCTTTGAGACGGCCAAAGCCGCCGGCGGACCGGCGGCTGGCCATGCGATTCCCGAAGTCGGGCTCAGGAAGAGGCCCCGGCGTCGTCGTCGGTCACCTCGACCATCTCCTCGTCACCCGACACCGTGGAGGTCATCTCCACCTCGCGCTCCTGACGGCCCTCGAGGATGGCGTCGGCGGCGGCAGTCACATAAAGCTTGATGGCCCGCACAGCGTCGTCGTTACCGGGGATGATGTAGTCCGCCTGCGACGGGTTCACGTTGGTGTCCGCAACGGCCACTACCGGAATGCCCAGCTTCTTGGCCTCGGCCACGGCAATGCCCTCGCGCTCCATGTCGATCACGAACAGCACGTCCGGCACGCCGTTCATGTCCTTGATACCGCCCAGGCTTCGCTCCAGCTTGGTGCGCTCGCGCTCCAGCAGCAGGGATTCCTTCTTGGGCAGCATCTCGAAGGTGCCGTCCTCCGCCATGCGCTCGATGTCCTTGAGGCGGCGGATGGAATTGCGGATGGTCTGCCAGTTGGTGAGCATGCCGCCGGGCCAGCGATGGTTCACGTAGTACATGCCGCAGCGCTGGGACTGCTCGGCCACCACGTCACGCGCCTGGCTCTTGGTACCCACGAAAAGCACCTTGCCGCCGTTATGGGAGAGGTCCCGCAGGAAGGTCATGGCCTGCTGGAACAGCGGTACGGTCTTCTCGAGGTTGATGATGTGGATCTTCTTGCGGGCGCCGAAGATGTAGGGGCCCATCTTGGGGTGCCAACGGCTGGTCCGGTGTCCGAAATGGACGCCGGCTTCCAGCATTTCCCGCATGGAAACGTATTGTGCCGCCATGGAATAGCTCCTGATGGGGGTTGAGCCTCCGCCCGCCCGCATCCGGTCACCCCGCCTACCTGGAGCGGCAAGCGGGGCACCCCACCGGATGTGACGGCGGACGTGCGTTTTTGCGCCGATTCGAACCGACGCGCGGTAAAGGCGGTTTTATACCACCCACGGCCTTTTACGGCAATCGAGCCGTTCGTTGGGGTACGGTCCCCGATTACGTTAGGATAGCCCACTTTTCCGGGCCCGGACCAACCCCGGGTTGGACCGCAACCATAGGCGAGGATGCCGGTGCGCTTCGAGCAGACCCTTCTCGAGGGAAATCTGATACGCCGCTACAAGCGGTTCATGGCGGACGTGGAGCTGCCAGACGGCTCGGTGGTTACGGCCCACTGCGCCAATTCGGGCTCCATGGCCACCTGCAAGGACCCGGGCCAGCCCGTGCTGCTGCTCCCCACGGACTCGCCCAAGCGCAAGCTCAAATACACCTGGGAGCTGTACCACAGCGGCAGCTGCTGGGTGGGGGTCAATACCCACCGCCCCAACGCCCTGGTGGCCGAGGCCATCGCCGCCGGAAGCGTTCCCGAGCTGGCCGGCTACGCGGGCATGCGCCGGGAGGTGAAGTACGGCCGTAACAGCCGCATTGACATCCTCCTCGAGGATCCCGATAAGGGCCCCTGCCACGTGGAGGTGAAGAACTGCACCCTGCTGGCTCCGGACGGGATGGTGCGCTTTCCCGACGCGGTGACGGAGCGCGGCCGCAAGCACCTAGACGAGCTGATGGAGCTGGCGGCGGAAGGCGGGCGCGCGGTCATGTTCTTCCTGGTCAACCGGACTGACGGAAAAGGGTTCGGTCCCGCGGATCATATCGATCCGGACTACGGCAAGCGGCTTCGCGAGGCGGCGGAGGCCGGCGTGGAGCTGCTGGCCTATCGCACGAGCATCACGCCCGAGGGCATGGAGGTCGGCACCCCCGAGGCCGTCGATTTGCGGCCCGCACACGAGCTGTCCCCCTCTTAGGCGGTTTACCCCTATAATCCCCCTGTAACGAAACCCTGAGCCACCCGCTAACGGATCGGTCATGTCGGTTCACATAAAGAGCCCTGAAGAAATAGAGAAGATGCGCGTTTCCGGCCGTCTCGCCGGCGAGGTTCTGCGGATGATCGCCCCGTATGTAAAGCCGGGCGTCACCACCGGCGAGCTGGACCGCATCTGCCACGATTACATCGTCAACGAGCAGGGCGCTTACCCTTCGCCGCTGGACTACCACGGCTTCCCGAAATCCGTCTGCACCTCCGTCAACCACCAGGTCTGCCATGGCATTCCCGGGGACCGGGAGCTGCGTGACGGGGACATCCTCAACATCGATATCACCGTCAACAAGGACGGCTGGCACGGCGACACCAGCAAGATGTTCTACGTGGGAGCGCCCAGCAAGAAAGCGCGGAAGGTCTCGGAGGTGGCCCACGAGGCCATGGTCCGGGGCATCGAGCAGGTGCGTCCCGGCACCACGCTGGGAGACATCGGCCACGCCATCCAGACCTACGCCGAATCCCAGCACTGTAGCGTGGTCCGGGAATACTGCGGCCACGGCATCGGCCAGGGCTTCCACGAGGATCCGCAGGTAATGCACTATGGACGCCCCGGGGAAGGGCTGAGCCTGGAGCCGGGGATGGTCTTCACCATCGAGCCCATGATCAATTTCGGCAAGCGCCACGTGAAGCTCCTCAAGGACGGCTGGACCGTGGTCACCAAGGACCACTCGCCCTCCGCCCAGTGGGAGCACACCCTGGTCGTCACCGAGGACGGCTACGAGGTGCTTACCCAGCTATCGGGCGACCCCCTCTAGCAGCGCAGGAGGACGCCCCAGGGGAGAACGTCCATGCTTCCCGGCCCCCAGCCACCCTACCGGCTGCCCCATCGCGAGCGGATATTCGCCGAGCGCGACTTCCCCAAGCTGGTGGCCGGACTGCAGCGTCTGCACCCGCCCCCCAGCGGCTGGACCGGCACGGTCAAGGCCTCCTTCCTGGAGCTCTTCCGGGACGCCTATGAGGACGGCCGGGGCTTCCTCCGACAGCGCTTCGAGGAAGGCGCCACCGGCCGGGAGATCGTCCGCGGCCACGCCTATCTGACCGACCGTCTCCTCCAGCAGCTTTGGCGCCTGATGCCGGACTACCTGGAGGACGCGAGGCGGGCGGCGCCGCTGTGCATCCTGGCGGTGGGCGGATACGGCCGGGCGGAGCTGCACCCGCACTCCGATATCGACCTGCTGATCCTGCACGACGACACGGCCGTAACAGCCGCCGCCTTCGCGGAGCCCTTCCTTCATTTCCTCTGGGACATGGGCCTGCCCGTCAGCCACGCCCTGCGCACCCCGGCGGAGTGCGTGAGCGACGCGGAAACCGACGTCACCATCCGTACCACCATGCTGGAGGCGCGACTCCTGGCCGGGGACCGCGACCTCTTCGACCGTTTCCGGCGCGACTTCCGGAAGCGGGGAAGGGGCGATCCGGCGGCTTTCATCGCCGACAAGCAGGAGGAGCAGCGGCAGCGCCATCAGCGCTACGGCGGGCCGGTCTACAACCTGGAGCCCAACGTCAAGGAGAGCTGGGGCGGTCTGCGCGATCTGCACCTGCTGTTCTGGGTGGCCCGGCACCTCTACGACGCCGCCACCCTGCGCGACCTGGTGAAGCAGGGCGTCCTGTCCGCGGCCGAGCTCCGCTCCCTGTCCCGCGCCCAGGAATTCCTGTGGCGGGTGCGCAACGGACTGCACTATCTCACCGAGCGCAACGAGAACCGCCTGCAGTTCGACCATCAGCGCACCCTGGCCGCCCGCTTCGGCTACCGGGATACCGCCGCCACCCTGGCGGTGGAGAAGTTCATGAAGCGCTACTACCGGACGCTTCGACAGGTGGTGGCGCTCACCAATATCGGCCTTCAGACCCTGCAGCAGACCGGGCCGGCCCCGGCCACCCGCCCCGCGGGGCCGGGCATGCGCTATCGGGGCGAGTACCTGGAGGCCACCGACCCTCTGCGTTTCCAGACGGATCCCGCCCACATCCTGACCTTCTTCACCAACCTCCAGCAGCTGGACCAGATGCCGCCCCTGGAGGCCGGCACCCTGCGCGCCCTCTGGTCCGGCTCGCGCAGGGTGGACAGCACGGTGCGAAGCGACGAGCGCGTGCAGGAGGGGATCATCCGGCTGCTGAGCGTTCCCGGCCGGGTGGCCGGGGTGCTGCGGCGCATGAACACCTACGGCCTGCTGGGCCGTTTTATCCCGGAGTTCGGCCGTATCGTCGGCCAGACCCAGCACAACCTCTACCACATCTATCCCGTTGACGAGCACACCCTGCGCGCCATGGAGATGGCGGACTATTTCTACCGCGAGGATCCCTCCGTGCTTGGGGAGTCTTCCCTGGCCTGCCGGCTGGCCCGGACCATCCGCCACCCGGAGATCCTCTACCTTGGCCTGCTTTGTCATGACATCGCCAAGGGCCAGGGCGGCGACCACTCCCTGCTGGGTACCCGGGTGGCCCGCCGTATGGGCCGCCGCCTGGGATTGGACCCCGAGGACGCCGAAACGGCGGCCTGGCTGGTGCAGTACCACCTCTACCTGTCCCAGACCAGTCAGAAGCGCGACATCCACGATCCCGAGGTGATCGCCGAGGTGGCCTACCGGGTCCGCACCCAGGAGCGTCTGGACCTCCTGTTCCTGCTGACCGAGGCGGACATGCGGGCCACCGGCCCCAAGGTCTGGAACACCTGGAAGGCCCAGCTGCTCACGGACCTCTACTTCAATGTCCGCCAGGCGCTGCGTACCGGGGTTCCCGCCGACACCCGGGCACGCGCCCGGCGAATCCGGCACCGGATAATCGAAACGCTGAGCGCGGAGGGATTCGGGCGGGAGGAGGTGCGCGCGCACCTGAAACGGACCGGTCAGGACTACCTGCTGCATTACCATCCGGAGGAGCTGGCCCAGCACACGCGCATCCTCCTGAACGGCTCCGGACCCACCATCGTGGAAGTGGCCCCGCACAGCCGGGCGGGGGGCACGGAGATACTGCTCTACACGCCGGACCGGGCAGGCCTGTTCACGCTGGCTACCGGCACCCTGGCGGGTTTGGGACTGAACATCATGGAGGCCAAAGTCCACACCACGCGCGATCACTGGGCGCTGGACACCTTCATCGTCCTCGACCAGGAGGACCGCCCGGTCGCCGACCCGCGGGACCGTGAAAGGATCCGCGGGCACCTGTACACCGCGCTGACCCAGCCCGCCCATCTGCCGCCGGCACCGAGCCGCCAGGGGTACAGGGAGCGCGCCCAGCGCCACTTCCACACCCCGGTTCGGGTACAGTTCTATCGGGGAAGCACTCCCGAGGAAACTGTCGCCGAGGTGATCGCACCCGATGCCCCGGGGGTTCTCTACCGCATCGCCCGCATATTCTCGGAGTTCGGCTGCCAGATCCACGCCGCCAAGGTGGCCACCTTCGGGGAGCGCACCGAGGACACCTTCGAGCTTTCCCACCAGGGCCCGCCGGAAGACAGGGATGCGCGCCGTCGGGCCCTGGCCGAGGCCATCCGGCGAGAATTCGAGCCGGAAACGGCCCCCTCCTGAAGGGCCGGCACCCCGCCTAGCCGCCGAAAGGTCCGGGATCCCCCGCGCCGTAGCGGAGGATTTCCGGATCCTCCGGGGTCAGATCCACCACCGTGGACGGATTGGGCGGCACGGGCCCCGCATCGAGCAGCAGGTCGATGCTGTCGCCGCATTCCTCGCCGATGCTCGCCGCGTCCTCGAAGGCCCATTCGTCCCCCGCTAGGCGTGCGGTGGTGGTCACCAGGGGTGTCCCCAGGGCCTGGACCAGGGCCTGGACCACCGGGTCGGCGGAGATCCGGATGCCGATGGTCCGGCGATTCTTCTGCTGGAGCTGGCGGGGAACCTCGGCGGTGGCCTCGAATACGAAGGTGTAGGGACCCGGGACCACCCGCTTGATCTGCCGGAAAATCGGGGTGTCCATGCGGGCATAGGTTCCCAGGCAGGACTCGTCTCCGCAAAGCAGGGTCCAGGTATGGCCGGCGTTCAGCCCCCGGATCCGCTGGATGCGCTTCAGGGCCTGGGCGGCCCCCGGTGCGCAGCCGAAGGCATAACCGGTATCCGTGGGGAAAGCGATAACCGCTTCCCGATCCCGGAGGGCGTCGGCCACCTGCTCCATGGTGCGTGGATGAACCGACTCGGGACGGATCTCGATGGTTCGCATGACAGGACCTCATGTGCGGCTGGCACTTACTCCCCAGAATTTGGTCCAATCGGGGAGCGTGTGCAAGTCCGGGCAGGTTGACACCCGGCCCCGACTGTCGCAACTTTTTAAGGCTTTACGAAACGGGTCCTCGATTCCGCACGTTACAATATCCCCTTTAGCCCTGGAACAAGGAGAGCGAAGGCATGGCATTTGTCGTGGCCGAGCCCTGCATCAAGTGCAAATACACCGACTGCGTGGAGGTCTGCCCGGTCGATTGCTTCCACGAAGGCCCGAACTTCCTGGTCATCGACCCCGACGAGTGCATCGATTGCACCCTCTGCGAGCCCGAGTGCCCGGTGACGGCCATTTTCCGGGAAGAAGAGCTACCCGATAAATGGGAGCACTATACGGAGCTGAACGCGGAGCTCTCCCAGGACTGGCCGGTCATCACCGAGCAGAAGGACCCGCCGCCGGACGCCGACGAATGGGCCGACGTGGAAGAGAAGTACGACCAGCTCGAGCGCTGAGTAGCCGCTTCCCACCGCGTATCGAACCAGCCCCCTTCTACCTGCAGCCCTTCTTCCGCGAATCCGGCATCCGGGCGCCCGCAGCACGGCGGATCGCGTCTCGGACGTGGAACGGCTTGAAGGCTGACCGCGGAAGCCGCGAGTCACAACGGGCAGGGCCGGCAGCCCAGGCTGCCGGCCCTTTTTGCGCGGCAACCCAGCGGTGCCCGCTCACTCCGCCTTGATGTAGGCGAATCCCTTCTGCTGGAGCTTCGCCACCTCCACCACGCCCGACTCAACGAAGGTGACCCCCTCATAGAAGGCGTCTTTGGAGATGCCCAGCTGTTCCCGGGTAATGTCGCAGATGGCGACCTGCACGTCGTAGGTGCTCATCAGCGATTTCACCCGCCCCCGGAGATCCTCCCGGCGCTCCCGCAGCGCCTTTCCAGCCTCGAAGGGGGTATTCTCGAGGGGCTTGTCGGTGAAGTAGCGCACCCCGAAGGAATTGGCCACGATGCGCACGTCGTAATCGATGAGCTGGTTCCGGTAATGGTGCACCATGTTGTAGACGCTGGTGAGCTGCCCCGAAAAACGGCGAACGCCCGGGTAATCCACATGGAAGACCACCTTGGGCTTCGGGCCGTCCATTCCCATCTGGGCCCCGGCCGACGCGCTGAGCACGAGCCCCATCAGCAGCCCCGTCACGGCCAGAACGATCTTTTTCATGGAAGCTCCCCTTGGGCCTGGGCGGTGTCATCGTCCCACATTGGCAAAGCCGGCCGGCTTCTACAATATTGTGGAATATGGGCGGATTTCCCGCCCGCTTCCGCCGCGCGCCGGCCGCCCTTCATTCAAGCACCGGAAGGCTCGGGAGAGAAAACATGCGTCTCGGCATTCTCACGGGCGGGGGGGACGCCCCCGGCCTAAACGCCGTCATCCGCGCGGTCGTCCGGGCCGCCATGCGTACTTACGGCTGGCCCGCGGTTCTCGGCATTCCCGAGGGATTCAAGGGCCTCGTGGAACGGATCGATCCCATCGAGCTTACCCCCTATACCACGCGCGGACTAATCAACGAGGGAGGCACCATCCTCCACACCACCAACCGCGCCAATCCCTTCCAGTATCCGGTAGGCGACGACCAGTACGCGGACTGTTCGGACACGGCGGTGGCGCGCATAGCAGAGCTGGGAATAGACGCCCTGGTGGTGCTCGGCGGTGACGGCTCCCTGAGCATCGCGCACCGCCTGGCGGAGAAGGGGGTGACGGTGATCGGCACCCCCAAAACCATCGACAACGACATCCCGGGCACCGAGCTGTGCTTCGGCCACATGACGGCCGTGAGCACGGCCACCGACGCGCTCGACCGCCTGCACACCACCGCGGAGAGCCACCACCGCATCATGGTGGTTGAGCTCATGGGCCGCTATGCGGGCTGGATCACCCTGCGGGCCGGAATCGCCGGCGCGGCGGACGCCATCCTGATACCCGAGCTGCCTTTCGACGCGGATTCCCTGTGCGAACAGGTCAAGGAGCGCGCCCGGGAAGGCGCCACCTTCAGCATCATCGCCGTTGCGGAGGGGGCCAAGCCCAAGGGAGGGGACGTTTCGGTGCTCCAGGAAGGCTCCGGGGTCTATCAGCCCCAGCTCGGCGGCATCGGCACACAGGTGGCCGAGAAGCTGCGCGGGGTCACCCGGCTGGAAACCCGGGTCACGGTCCTGGGCCATGTCCAGCGCGGCGGTAGCCCGGTGGCCCAGGACCGGCTGCTGGCCACCCAATACGGGGTGTCCGCCGTCGATGCGCTGGCGCGGGGCGAGCACAGCTGTATGGTCGCCTACAACCGGGAGCGGATCGGTACCGTTCCCCTGGAACAGGTGGCCGGCGGATTCCGCCCTGTCCCACTGGACCATCCGCTCCTGGAAGCTGCCCGGCAGGTGGGCACCCTGATGGCCGAATAGGCCCGGCTATCCAGAGCCGAGCGAGCCTGTTATTATTCCGCGCTTGCCGAATTCAAGCTCGGCGGCCGTTCGGCCGCCGAGCGGGCTCTGTATTGACGCCGAGGCCGCGGGCATCGGGCCGATTCCCGGCGATCCCGGGCGTGAACCATATTCTTGAAACCCTTCTACGTCAGTCTGGGAGGATGGCATGTCCACAAAGCACCCGATCGTTGCGGTGACGGGCTCCTCCGGTGCCGGTACTACCACCGTCAAGAACGCGTTCAACGACATCTTCCGCCGCGAGAACATCACGCCGGCGGTCATAGAAGGCGACAGCTTCCACGCCTACGAGCGCTCCGAGATGAAGGAGAAGATGGCGGCCGCCGAGTCCAAGGGCGAGAACTTCAGCCATTTCGGCCCCGAGGCCAACCACTTCGACAAGCTCGAGGAGCTGTTCAAGACCTACGGCGAGACCGGCTCCGGACAGCGCCGCTTCTACATCCATAGCGATGAAGAGGCCACCGAGCACAACGAGCGTCTGGGTATCGACAAGGCGCCCGGCCAGTTCACCCCCTGGGAAGACCTGCCCCAGTCCGACCTGCTTTTCTACGAGGGACTCCACGGCGGCGTGGCGAATGCCGAGGCGGGCGTGGACGTCGCCCAGTGGACCGACCTCCTGGTGGGCGTGGTTCCCGCGGTGAACCTGGAGTGGATCCAGAAGATCAGCCGTGATACCGCGGAACGCGGCTATGACGCCAGCGTGGTGACCCATACCATCCTGCGCCGGATGCACGATTACGTGCACTACATCACGCCGCAGTTCTCCCGCACCCATATCAACTTCCAGCGGGTGCCGCTGGTGGACACCTCCAATCCCTTTATCGCCCGGGACATCCCCACGCCGGACGAGTCCATGGTGGTAATCCACTTCAACGCCTACAAGGATCAGGACTGGCCCTATCTGATGTCCATGATCCAGGGCTCGTTCATGTCCCGCCCGAACACGCTCGTGGTGCCCGGCCCCAAGATGGGCTTCGCCATGGAGCTGATCCTGAACCCCATTATCCACGAGCTGATGAAAAAGAAGAACTGAATCCGGCCCTATCCGTGGAAAGGCCCGGCCGATCGGCCGGGCCTTTTTGCTGCGGAGGCAGGCGGAAGGCCCCGCCGCGGCCCGCCCCTTAGGTCTTGTTCTCCCAGGGGAAACCTGCCCGATCCTGGACCACCCCCAGGAACTCGCAAAAGCGGACGTAATCGCGATCCCTCTTCACGTTCAGGACCAGCAGGTCCGACGGGCGGTGCCGAAAGTAGTCCCTGACCAGGTTGTTGTGGGTACGGTAGAAGTCGAGCAGCACATCCTTATTGAAGAGGTCGGACTCCGGCACCTGTTGCAGCATCATGTGCACATGGAACCGGAAGCCCGGATACGGTCCGGGGGCGGCTTTCAAATCCTCCGCATCCGGCGGCACCTTGCCGTTTCCCCACTTCTGCCCCAGAAACCGGATCAGTGAGTGGTACCACGCCTCCTCGCTATCGCGAACGGTCAGCATGAACTTGCTGCCCGGGAATGCTTGGTCCAGGGCCACGAAGGTATAGGGCCAGCTGAAAGGCGCATCCTGAAAGAACTGCGCCGTCCGGCACAGCCGTATGATGGGGCGGAAATCCCGATGTGCCCACGGGTCGATCAGGGCCTTGCCCTTCATCTCGTCCCCCACCACGTAATCCAGGCGCAGCATCTCCTTTTCCAGCGAGGTGGTCCCGGTCTTGTTCAACCCCACACAGAACACCTTGGGCTTGTTCATTACCCGACAGAATGCACGTGCGTCGTTCAGTCTTCTCCGGACCCCGGCGATACTCGCCATGCCCTTGCAACCCCCAAGGCAGCATAAGCCACTCGCTGGCCGACCCGCCTACAAACAAAACCCTCCCTTCACCCAATACCAGAAAAGCATTGGGTAGCAGGGGTTTTTGCCGGAAAGAAACCGGACGGCATTGTGCCGGAGAGAAAAGAGAGAAAGCATACCGGCTCCCCTGCGTTTCTTCCGGGAGCGCGAGGAAGCGGAAATGCAGCCGAGGTGCGCAGCCCCTTAGCCTTCAGAACAACAGAGCCGTTGGGCCCGGAAATCGGAGACCGAACCCTTGCGCGGGGCTCTGGCTGGCGGGGGAGTAGTCGGATTCCCGGCCCTCAGGAGACCGAGCGGCGCTCCGCCTCATGCGTGCAGGAACAGAAATGGTGGAACTCGGCGATGTAGTCGGCCACTTCAGCCTGGAGCTCGGGATTGTGCAGGTCGCCCGCCTCGGAGAGCTGCTCCTGGATCGCCGGGAAGAACAGGTAGCGCCCGAAAGGCCGGGCGCGAATATGGGCCAGTACCGAGAGCAGGGCATCCGCGGCGCGCGTGCCGGCGAAGCGGGCCGCGCCCAGGGCCACCACGCCCACGGGCTTGCCCCGCAGCACGGAAGGATAGCCCAGGTTGTCGAGCACCAGCTTGACCACCGCGGAATAGCTGCCGTGGTATTCGGGGGTGACCAGGATCACGCCCTCGGCGGCCCCCACCCGCTCCACCACGGGGCGGAAGGCCTCCACCGGCCCTCCGGCCACGGTGCCGTCCATGAGCGCATCGAGGTGCGATCCCGGTTGCAAGCGCTGCACGGCCTGGCCGGCGGTTTCCTCCAGCGCGCCGGCCAGATGGCGGGCCACCAGCCCCGTCCGGCTATCGGGACGGGCCGACCCTTCCAGTATCAGATACGCCATGCATGCTCCTCCCGGGTGCACCCCGGGGTGAAAATGTAAATCCGTTAATATACTACTACGGCGCAACCCCGGCAACGGGCCCCGAAACGCATCAAATTGGTGCACCACCCCCTCCGCTCGCCCTATAGTGGTGCATGCGGCCCGCCAAAATGCCCCATTTTGGGCCACCCGCACTTGGCATGGCCCATGCAATCCCAGTGCAACGAGCAACGCACGGCTTTTCCATCAGGAGGCACTCCCATGGCCCAAGGCGCCGACAAAGTCTTTCGCATGATCGAGGAGCACAACGCGCGCTTCGTTGATCTCCGGTTCACGGACCCCCGCGGCAAGTGGCAGCACATGACCCTTCCCGCCCACGGTCTGGATGAGGATACCTTCGAGGAAGGCTTCACCTTCGACGGTTCCTCCATCGACGGCTGGAAGGAGATCCACGAGTCCGACATGCTCCTGGTACCGGACCCGGAGACCGCCTTCCTCGATCCCTTCTTCGAGGAGCCCACCATCGTGCTGGCCTGCGACGTGGCCGAGCCGGACACCATGGAGGGCTACAACCGTGACCCCCGCTCCGTGGCCAAGCGCGCCGAGGCCTACCTGAAATCCAGCGGCATCGGCGATACCGCCTTCTTCGGCCCCGAGCCCGAGTTCTTCATGTTCGATTCGGTGCGCTGGGACGTGAAGATGGAGAAGTGCGGCTACGAGATCGACTCCGAGGAAGGCGTCTGGAACTCCGGCGCCGATTTCGAGGGCGGCAACTGGGGCCACCGTCCCGCGGTGAAGGGCGGATACTTCCCGGTTCCCCCCGTGGACTCCAGCCAGGACATCCGCTCCGCCATGAGCCTGGTGATGGAAGAGGTGGGCATCACCCCGGAGATCCACCACCACGAGGTGGCCACCGCCAACCAGAACGAGGTGGGCTTCCGCTTCGCCGAGGGCGTGGCGCAGGGCGATCAGCTGCAGAAATTCAAGTACATCGTCCACAACGTGGCCCACGCCTACGGCAAGACCGCCACCTTCATGCCCAAGCCGGTGGTGGGCGACAACGGCACCGGCATGCATGTGCACATGTCCATCTGGAAGGACGGCAACAACACTTTTGCCGGCGACAAGTATGCGGGGCTGTCCCAGGAGGCGATCTACTACATCGGCGGCATCATCAAGCACGCCAAGGCACTCAACGCCTTTACCAACGCCTCCACCAACAGCTACAAGCGCCTGGTTCCCGGCTTCGAGGCGCCCGTGCTGCTGGCCTATTCCAACCGCAACCGTTCCGCCAGCATCCGCATCCCGGCAGTGGGCTCGCCCAAGGGCCGGCGCATCGAGGTCCGCTTCCCGGACCCCACGGCCAACCCCTATCTGGCCTTCTCGGCGCTGCTGATGGCCGGCATCGACGGCATCGAGAACAAGATCGATCCCGGCGAGGCGCTTGACAAGAACCTGTACGACCTGCCGCCCGAGGAGCTCGAGGACGTGCCCCATGTCGCCGCCTCCTTCGAGGAAGCGCTCGACGCCCTCGACGCCGACCGCGAATTCCTGACCAAGGGCGGCGTATTCACCGACGATGCCATCGACGGCTATCTCGAGCTGCGGCGCGAGGAGGTGGACCAGGTGCGCATGACCACCCATCCGGTGGAATTCGCCCTGTACTACAGCGTTTAACCCGGGAACGGGCCACGAAGCGCCCATGTTCCGGCTCCGCAGCTTCGACGACCTCCCCGGCAGCCGGGGAGGTCGTCCTTATTTCGGGCCCAGCCCGGAAATTGCGTCCAAGCCACTGCGGGACAGAATGATGCCCGATTATTCCATCGAGACCGCCCGTTTTCCGCCGGCCCGGCCAATCGGCCGGCCCCGCGTGGCACTTCGCCGGTCCGGTCCGGGGCGCAATTTCCGGGCTGGGAGCGGGCAGCCATGAAACAGCCGAATCCCATGCAGATCCTCGACTCCCTGGCCACGGCGGTGCTGACCTTCGATGACCGGCTGCATCTGGATTGGATGAATCCCGCCGCCGAGGAGCTTTTCGCCATCGGCCTACGTCAGGGACAGAACCGCGATTTCGAGGGCCTGTTCCCAGACCGCACCAATCTGGTGCAACGGGCGCAGGAGGTGCTCGCCCAGCCGCGCGTGGTCAGCGAGCGGGAGGTCTGGCTCCAATGTCCGGGCGACTCGGGGCGCCTCGTGGACATCACCCTATCCCCACTACCGCTGGAGGGGGACCGGCTCGGACTGCTCGTGGAGGCCACCCTCTCCGACCGGCGGTCCCGCATCGCCCAGGAGGGGCGGCGCATCGAGGAGCAGCGCGCACTCCGCCGGGTCATCCGCGGGCTGGCCCACGAGGTGAAGAACCCGCTCGGTGGTCTGCGGGGGGCAGCCCAGCTGCTCGCGGCCCACCTCCCCGACCCCGACCTCACCGAGTACACGGAGGTGATCGAGCACGAGGTCAACCGCCTCCTCAAGCTACTGGATTCTCTCCAGGGCCCCCGGCACACGCGGCACCGGGAACCGGTGAACATTCACCAGGTCCTGGAACGGGTGCGGCGGCTGGTCAGCGCGGAAGCGCCCCAGGAGGTCTCCATCCTCCAGGACTACGACCCGAGCCTTCCGGAGATCACGGCGGATTTCGACCAGCTGGTCCAGGTATTCCTCAACCTCGCCCAGAACGCGGTGCAGGCCGTATCCCAGCAGGAGGAAGGCCGGGTCATCCTCCGCACCCGGGTGGAGCGGAACTACACCATCGAGGGCAACCGGCATCCCCTCGCCCTGCGCGTTGAGGTTGCCGACAACGGACCCGGGATCCCGGAAGCGGAGCAGAACCAGATCTTCTACCCGCTCGTGACCAGCCGCGCCGAAGGGCGCGGTCTGGGACTGTCCATCGCCCAGGACCTGATCACCGCCCACGGCGGGGTGATCGATCTCCAGAGCGCGCCGGGTCACACCGTGTTCCAGGTAACCCTCCCCTTGACTCCCCCGGCGAACGGGGAGGCCAACGAAAACGGGAACCGCAGCTTATGAAACCCACTGTCTGGGTGGTCGACGATGATTCCTCGATCCGCTGGGTGCTGGAGAAGGCGCTGAGCGAGGCGGGCATGCAGGTGCGCACCTTCGAATCAGCGGCGCCCGTGCTCCAGGCGCTGGACGGGGAGCGCCCCGATCTCGTCATCTCCGACGTTCGCATGCCCGGCGAGGACGGCTTCGCCCTCCTGCGCCGCATACAGGCTGATCACCACAACCTCCCGGTGCTACTGACCACGGCCTACAGCGACATGGATGCCGCTGTGGCCGCCTTCGAGGAGGGGGCCTTCGAGTACCTCCCCAAGCCCTTCGACGTGGCCGAGGCGGTGTCCCTGGCCCGCCACGCCATCGCCCAGGCGCCCGCCGCGGAGGAGGAGCCCGCGGCGGAGAAGCGTCCGGAGATCCTCGGCGAGGCGCCGGCCATGCAGCAGGTCTTCCGGATCATCGGCCGTCTGGTCAGTTCGGAAGCCAATGTCCTGATCACCGGCGAATCCGGAACCGGGAAGGAGCTGGTTGCCCGCGCCCTGCACCGCCACAGCCCGCGCTCCGACGGCCCCTTCGTGGCCCTGAATACCGCCGCGGTCCCGGCCGAGCTCCTGGAATCCGAGCTCTTCGGGCATGAGCGCGGCGCCTTCACCGGCGCCGTGGAACGCCGGGTGGGCCGATTCGAGGAGGCCAGCGGCGGCACGCTGTTCCTCGATGAGATCGGCGACATGCCGGCCGAGCTGCAGACCCGGCTGCTCCGGGTGCTGGCGGAAGGGGAATTCCAGCGGGTGGGCGGCCGGCAGCTCCTGCACGCGGACGTCCGGATCATCGCCGCCACCCACCAGGACCTGTCCGCCCTGATCCGGGATGGGGGCTTCCGGGAGGACCTTTACCACCGCCTCAACGTGGTACCCATCCACCTGCCCCCGCTGCGCGACCGGCGGGAGGATATCCCGCAGCTGGTGCGCCACTTCCTGGAGGAGGTGGCCAATGAGCTCGGCCTGCAGCCCAAGCAGCTCTCCGCCGAGACCCTGGAGGTGCTGCAGGGGCATGGGTGGCCGGGTAATGTCCGCGAGCTGGAGAACCTGTGCCGGCGACTCACCCTCATGGCGCCGGGCACCACCATATTCCCGGAGGATCTACCTCCCCCCTATCGTGATTCCACGCCCGAGGAGAGCAGCGGCGACTGGCAATCGGCACTCGCCCAGTGGGTCCGCGCCGCCCTCCAGAACGGCCAAAGCGAAGTGGGCGACCGCGTTCAGGCGGATACTGAACGGGTCCTGATCCGCGAAGCCCTGGCCCACACCGGCGGACACCGCCAGCGGGCAGCCGCGCTTCTCGGCTGGGGTCGGAACACCCTGACCCGGAAGATCAAGGAGCTGCAGATGGAGGAAGGATAGCGATAGCCGCTTCCCCGCCTGTATAGTGGAAAATCGTTCCATTACAACCACTAGCAGGAGATTCGCCGTGCGCGCATTGCCCCGGCTTATCGCCCTTCTCTCGCTGGTCCTCCTAACCAGTACCTCCGCCTCGGCCACCGAGGAAACCCGGATCACCTGGCTGGGCCACGCCGCATTCAAGGTAGAAGCCCCGAACGGCGGGGTGATGCTGATCGACCCCTGGCTCAAGAACCCCAAGAATCCCGAGGGAGAGCGACTCCTCAGCGATCCGGGCAGGGTGGACTGGATCCTGCTCACCCACGCCCACCCCGACCACGTGGGCAATACCGTGGCCCTGGCTAAGAAGACCGGCGCGCGGCTGGTGGCACCCTTCGAGCTGGGCCAGCAGCTGGTCGCCCAGGGATACCCCGAGGACCAGGTGGGCATGGACGGACTCATGAATATCGGCGGGGAGATCGAGCTGCTGGATGGCGAAGTAAAGGTCCTCATGACCCCGGCCGTGCACAGCTCCGGACTGAGCACAAGTGGCGAGGACGGGCCCTCCCATTTCTACGGGTCCAACCCGGTGGGCTACCGCCTCGCGATTCAAGGCGGCCCCGCCGTCTACCACGCCGGCGACACGGACGTATTCGGCGACATGGAGCTGATCCGGAAGCTCTCGCCGGTGGACGTCATGCTCGCCCCTATCGGCGGCCATTTCACTATGGACCCGGAGCGGGCCGCCTACGCCGTGAACCGCCTGATCCAGCCCGACGTGGTCATCCCCATGCACTACGGCACCTATCCCGTGCTCAAGGGCCGCCCCGAAGCACTCCAGAAGCGCCTGGACGAGGGGGTGGAAATGCGGGCCCTGTCGATCAACGGGACGGCCGCATTCTAGGGAGCGCCGGTGCGGGAGAGGTAGCGGCTCCGCACCGGCCGCCTTCCCGCCCTGGCGGGGGTCCGGAGATCCTCGCTCGGGGCCGATTTTTACCGCCCATTTTGACAGGGAGAAGCCACTTCTTTACATTATTCGTCTTCCAACCGTTATGGAGAGGTGGCCGAGTGGCTGAAGGCGCTCCCCTGCTAAGGGAGTATGCGGTTGATCCCGCATCGAGGGTTCGAATCCCTCCCTCTCCGCCATTTTTTGCGCTCGCCGTGATTCTCATGGCGCTTGCGGCTCCGGCGCATGTGCTGGCGGCCGTCCATCCGGAAGGGACGCGGGCGCAGCAGGAGGCCGGCCCGGCTGAGCTGGTTCGCATCCAGGTCCTGGACAAGGTGGAAGGCAAGCGGCGAACCATGACCCTGCCGCTAGCGGTGACCATCCCCCTTCCGGATACCGTGCACAGCATCCGGGTCACACGCTTCACCGAGGATTTCGCGCTGGCCGAACCGCCCCGGACGGAACCCGCACAGGGGCCCCGGCAGAACGGGGAAGCGCCGGGCCAAAGCGATCCGGAAGCGATTCCGATCGCGGACGACTCCCCCTTGGTCCCGCAGGACTGGGGGCCGTCGAAAAAGCCGGAGCCGGTGCCCCGGGCGGCCGGGGAGGAAAACCCCGCGGCCCTTCTGAAGCTCTATCGGGGCAATCAGCTGGTGGGCTCCAGCTGGATTTTTCAGAAGGCTCCCCACTTGTTTCAGCCCTCCAATATGCGTTATACTTTCCAACTTCTTGGCGTCGACGAAACCGCCAAGACTCCTTAAGCGCCCGTAGCTCAGCTGGATAGAGCAACTGACTACGAATCAGTAGGTCGGGGGTTCAAATCCTCCCGGGCGCACCACACGAGCTTAGCCCCCGGCATTGCCGGGGGCTTTTTTTGTCCCGCCCCCCTTCACGCGCGAGCCGCCGAGTGAAATTCAGCCCCAACGGACCCGGATGGGGCTTTGGACATGTGTCCCCGCTGGGATGGACGGGCTCCGAAGCCCTGAAAAAGGGGGAGATTCCAATTCGGAAAGTTCTGTGAAAATCCGGGAGATGTCAATGAGTCGGGAGAGCTGCCTGCGTAACGCGATTTTCACCGAGCCGGAACGGGCGGGAGCATGAAGCGGCGTTGAGCAGAGCGGTCTTTGGGGGACGAGGGAAGCGTGGAGCGAGTCAGGAATGGTGGGAAGGAGACTGCGGGCCGGAGACGCTTTCCTGCTCCTGCTCCAGGGAGGCGAGCACCGCTTCTCCCCGTTTACTGAGACAGAGCCCTTCCCCGCTGCTTTCCAGATATCCCCGCTGCAACAGAGAAGCCAGCTTGTCACTGAACTCCTGGCTATTGCAGTAGAGCTTCTGCAGAAAATGCTCACGCATTTCGGTAACACTTTCACCGGCGGAAAAGGCTTTCAGTATCATTTGGTCAGATAGATTCAAGAACAGCCTCCGCCTGCACTTTCGGAGAATGAAACCAAAACACCCTGAACCGCGTGGAACAATGGGTCCGCTTAAATCCCACAAAATTTTTGCGGGTTTTAATGACGACTGCGCTAACCTTACCATGCCTTCCCCCGGCTCCCAACAAATCATCCGGGCTCAAATCACATTATCCGTCATAATGTTGATCGAAATGGTCGAGAACCACGCCCATGAGTACGGCGGGCTTCCTGACGGGGCCTGTCAGTCCCCCGTACCCTCCGGTTTGCCTGCAACGTGCGGCTTTGGTACTGTTTGCTTCCTGAAGAAGTATCCGGAACGGCAATCTCCCATCCGAGGATCGGGGTGGTCGGCGGGTAGGCCGGCCCCGGAAGGCGGCATGCTCGCTTCCACGATTCGTGCCTGTACGTCAGTCGGCAGGGCCCCGCCCTGCGCAACCCTCCTCTCCGGCATTAGCTACTGACCGTTATCGTGACATACCCGACCGAAGACCTACGGATCGCATCCATCCAGGAAGTCCTCTCTCCGGCCGACCTGCACCGGGAAATTCCCCTGAATGAGCAGGGCGCGGGGACCGTAAACGATACGCGTGCTGCCATTCGGGACATTCTGAACGGCAGCGACGACCGGCTCCTGGTCATCGTCGGCCCCTGCTCCATCCATGATCCGGACGCCGCCCTGGACTACGCCCGGCGCCTCAAGGAGCAAGCGGCGCTGTACCGGGACGATCTGCTGGTGGTTATGCGGGTCTATTTCGAAAAGCCGCGGACCACGGTCGGCTGGAAGGGGCTCATCAACGACCCGGGCCTGGATGAAAGCTTCCGCATCAATGACGGCCTGCGTATTGCACGCCGTCTGCTCCGGGACCTGGCGGAGCTGGGCGTCCCCGCGGCCACCGAGTTCCTGGAGCTGGTGGTTCCCCAGTATATCGACGACCTTGTGAGCTGGGGCGCCATCGGCGCCCGGACCGCCGAAAGCCAGGTGCACCGTCAGCTGGCCTCCGGGCTCTCCTGTCCCGTGGGCATCAAGAACGGGACCGGCGGCAGCCTGCAGGTGGCGGTGGACGCCATCCGGTCGGCGGCGCACCCGCACCATTTCATGTCCCTGACCAAGGACGGCCACTCCGCCATCTTCACCACCACGGGGAACCCGGATTGTCATCTGATCCTCCGGGGCGGTCGCAAGGGCCCCAACTACGATGCCGCCCACGTGGACGAGGCCTCGGCCCTTCTGGATAAGGCCGGCCTGGAGTCCCGTATCATGGTGGACTGCAGCCACGCCAACAGCGGCAAGGACCCCGCTCGGCAGGCCGACGTCTGCCGCGACCTGGGCGAGCGCGTTGCCGGTGGCGACCGTCGCCTGATCGGCCTCATGATGGAGAGCCACTTGGTGGGCGGCCGCCAGGACCTCACTCCGGAAGCGAACCTGACATACGGCCAGAGCATCACCGACGCCTGCATGGGCTGGGACATGACGCTGGAGCTCCTGGCGGAGCTGGCGGGCAAGGTGCGCGCACGGCGGGAGCGGGTTCCGGCCTAAGGGCTACCCCCGCTTTCGGGATTCCCTGCCCTTCTCTTCCTGGGCTATAGTCGAGAGGCGGTGTCGCCTTTCATCTCTATCAGGAGGAGTGCGGCCATGATGCTCGGGGAGATCCGAACTCATCATCCCGAGGGAGCCCCGGAGGAAGTCGCGCTGGTGGAGCTCACCGGGAGACCCTTCAAGGCCCTCTGCATTCCACGGAAGGCGCTGGAGCCGGCCAATGCCCTGCCGGAGCTCTCCGACGGCGGCGTCTACTTCCTGCTCGGCCCGGGGCACCGCCCGGAGGACAAGCCCCGGGTCTTCATCGGCAGCGCCAGCGACCTGGCCCACCAGCTCCTCCACTGGAACGAACGGCAGAGCCCCTTTCCCTGGCACCGGGCGGTGGCCTTCCCCCTCGCCGCCCCACGGGTCCCCCGATTCCACAAGGAGCTGAACAAGCTCGTACAGCTCCATTGCCACCGCGGCGCCGTCCGGGCGCAGAATCACGAAGTAATCAATCAGGAGCCCACCTGCCCCTCTCTGGTCCCGGCCTTCATCGAGCGGGACATCAAGGCCAGTCGCACCGCCATCCAGACCCTGCTGTTCGCCCTGGGCCACCCCGTGCTCGGCACCCGGCCCCGGGTGGTCTCCTAACCTTCCGTCACGGAAGGCCTGACTCGGCGGGCACCCTTTCTCAGGCCGCTCCGGCCCGGACGGGCAGCCGCCCCTTCCTCCGCAGGTACCCCGTGGCCCCGGCGGCAGTCAGAATGCACCATACTGCGAACAGGGCGCCCGGCAAGGCGGTTTCCGGCGCGAAATGCTCCAGAGCCAGCGCGACCCCCAGGCCGGCGTTCTGCATGCCGATCTCGATGGCCAGAGTGAGGCGGTGGCGCCCATCGAACCGGTACAGCCGGCCGAGGCCCCAGCCCGCCAGGTAGCCCAGCCCGTTCAGGATCGCCACCACCGCCAGCGTACCCATTCCCACCTCGGCTATGCGGTCCGCGTTGGCGGCCATGGCGTAGCTGCAGATCACCACGATCGCCAGGGAGGCCACCGCGGGGGCCGCCCGCTCCACCCCGGCCCGGACTCGCCCGAGCCACGGCCGGACTGCCATCCCCGCCGTCAGCGGTACCACCACCGTCATGAGAATGGTCTGCATCATGGGCCAGAAGGGAACGGGCAGGAACCGGCCTCCCAGCCCCTCCACCAGCCAAGGCGTCAGCAACGGTGCCAGGAAGGTCGCCGCGGTGGTCATGGCCACCGAGAAGGCCACCGCGCCCCCGGCCAGATAGACCAGCACGTTGCTGGCCATGGCGCCCGGGGCCGATCCCACCACGATGAAGCCCAGCGCCAGCGCCGGCGATCCACCCGCCCGCTGGACGAGCAAGGCGGCGCCGAGCCCCAGGACGGGCATGACCAGATACTGGGTGAGCACGCCCAGGGCGATCTGTAGCGGTCGGCCCAGCGCATCCCGCACGTCCCCAGGATCCAGCACCAGACCCAGGCAGAGCATGGTGGCAGCGAACAGCCATAGGAAGACCCCTTCGAAGACCATGAAGGCCGGCGGGTGCGCATAGGCCGCTACGGAGGCGACGAGCGTGAGCGGGGCGAGATTGCGGGAGACGAAACGGAGCACGGGAGACCCTCCAGATGACCGGAGGCCCGAGCCTAACATCCCCGCATACCCGCTTTCGGCGTATGGACATTGCCGTCCGCTTTCCCTACCATCTGTCCGCCTCGACGCCCCCAACCCCTTAGGCCCAGAGCCCATCCATGCAAGCCTTCCTCTCCTTCCTGGGCCGTCTGCGCGATGCCGGCCGGGACCTGGCACCGATCATGGCCGTGGTGGCCATCTTCCAGTTCGGCGTGCTCCAGCGCACCCCGCCCGACATGATGGCCATCCTTGCGGGCCTGGTCATCGTCGCAGTCGGATTGGCGCTGTTCCTGCAAGGGCTGGAGGTGGGGATCTTTCCCCTGGGGGAGAGCCTGGCCGACCAATTCGCCCGCAAGGGCTCCGTATTCTGGCTGCTCCTGTTCGGCTTCCTGGTGGGCTTCGCCACCACCGCCGCCGAACCGTCCCTGATCGCCATCGCCGACCGGGCGGAGGTCATCAGCGAGGGCCGGCTGGATGCCCTGGGGCTTCGCATGACCGTGGCCCTTTCCGTGGGGGCGGCCCTGGGGATCGGCATCCTGCGCATTCTGCTGGGGCACCCGATCCACTACTACATCATTACCGGGTACCTCCTGGTGCTGGTGGCAACCTACTTCGCCCCCCAGGAGATCGTCGGCCTGGCCTATGACTCCGGCGGCGTCACCACCTCCACCGTTACCGTTCCCCTGGTGGCGGCCCTCGGGGTGGGCCTGGCCTCCAGCATCAAGGGACGGAGCCCGCTGATCGACGGTTTCGGGCTCATCGCCTTCGCTTCCCTGCTGCCCATGATCTTCGTGCAAGTGTACGGGATACTCGTCTATGCCCTGGCCGAGCCCGCTTCCGCGGGGCTCGCGGCGGCGGATCCCGCCCCCGGGGGGAGCCCCGCCGCCCTGAGCCACCTGGGGGTCATGGTGGTGCTCCAGGGCCTGCTCGGCGTTTTCCGGGACACGCTGCCGATCATCCTGGTCATCCTGGGCGCCCAATACCTGGTGATCCGCCATCCCCTGGCCCGTCTGCGCAAGGTGACCGGCGGCTTCGGCATGGTGATCCTCGGTCTGTACGCCTTCATCCTGGGGCTGGACCTGGGCCTCTTCCCGCTGGGCGAGTCCATGGCCCTCCAGCTCACGGAATCCGCCGGACGCACCGCCATTTACCTGTTCGCCTTCCTGGTGGGCTTCGCCACCACCATGGCCGAGCCCTCGCTCATCGCCATCGCCGAGAAGGCGGAGGAGGTGAGCCAGGGCGGCATCCGCCAGCTGGTACTCAGGGTGGCGGTGGCCATCGGCGTCGGTGCGGGGATCACGCTGGGCTGCCACCGCATCATGGCGGGTGATCCCATCCACTACTACATCATGGCCGGCTACGCGGCCGTCATCGGTCTCACCTTCTTCGCCCCCCGCTACCTGGTGCCCATCGCCTACGATTCCGGGGGCGTCACCACATCCACGGTCACCGTGCCCCTGGTGGCGGCCCTGGGGCTGGGACTGGCGAAGAACATCGAGGGGCGCGACCCGCTGATCGACGGCTTCGGACTGATCGCTTTCGCCTCCCTGTTCCCCATGATTACCGTATTGGGGTATGGCTGGCTCCAGGAAACCCTTTTACGTCGGCGCAAGGAACAAGCGACATGAGATTCTCGGTACTCGTGGCAGTGGTCCCGGAGGCGGACGAGGACAAGGCCCTGGCCTCGGCCAAGGAGGCGGGGGCGGGAAGCGTCACCGTCCTGAAGGGGCGTGGTCAGGGACTGGAGGAGCAAAAGACCTTCTTCGGCCTGACCTATGAAGGGGCGGAATCGGTGCTGCTGTTCGTGCTCGAGCGCCGCCTGTCGGTGCGGGTCCTCAAGAACCTCCACACGGACCTGGATCTGCAGCATTCGGACGGCTATGCCTTTTCCTTCCCGGTGGAGCATCTGGCCGGGATCAATTTCAAGGAGCTCTCCCATTTCGAGGAGAGCGTCAAGGAAGAGCTCTGAGGGCGGCCATGCTGGTTAAAGACCTGATGCGAACGGACGTGAAGACCATCTCCCCGCTGGCCTCGGTGCGCGAGGCGCTAACCCGCATGCACGAGAACGCGGTGAAGTCCCTGGTGGTGGAAAAGCTGGAGGAAGACGATGCCTACGGCATCCTGACCTACACGGGCATCCTCCGGGAGATCGTCGCCGAGGAGGGCGACATTGATCTAACCAATGTCTACGATCTCCATGTAAAGCCCGCCCTGAGCGTATCCGGCGGGCTCAACGTCAAGTACGTGGCGCGGATGATGATCCAGCAGAACGTCAAGCGGCTTCTGGTGGTGGACAACAATCGGCTGGAAGGCCTGATCTCCATGAGCGATATCGTGCAGAATATCTTGCGCATGGCCGACGAGGCCCCCTGACCCGTTGCTCCCGTTCCCGCGTGGGGTACCATTCCGGCAAGCGGGTCAACTCCTTCGAGAAGGCAGGGGAACAGCATGGCCGCCAACGACCGGGGATCCAGGGAACGAACGGAAAGAAGTGCCGAAGAGCTGCAGAAGGCGCTCCGGGAGCAGGAGCAAGATTCGGCCTCGGTTCGGAATGACCTGGAGCAGGCGCTGGCGCGTATCGCCCTCCTGGCATTCGATCAGGACTCCCGACTCGACGCCCTGCTGACCGAGCTTCGCACCGCCATCCGCAACAAGCAGCCCGCCGAACGGATCGCCGAGCTGGCGCGCAGCGTGGACAGCGCCATCCGGGAGCTCGACCAGCCTGCCGAGCCCGGCGAGGCGATCACCTCCCCCGGCGAAGCCCTCCTCCAGCTGCTCGCCAAGCTGCATCTTCCCCGCCACCTGACCCCGGACCTGGACGACCTCCGTGGCCGTCTCCGCAGGGCCCCGAGCGCCACCCTGCCCGCCGAGCGCATCGACGAGCTGGCCCGGCTCCTTGAGGAGGCCGGGGGCGCGGCGGAGCCGCGGCGGGGCCTGCGCAATCTGCTCGGCGGAACCGGCCCCAGCCCCGGGCGGCCCTTGCGCGTGCTGCTCGACGAGCTGATCCTGCCCGAGCCGCTCCAGGAAGCGCAGGGTCGGCTTTCCGAGCAGTTGGCCGACGGCCGGGAGGAAACCGCCGCACGGGCCGCCGAGGAGATCGCCCGGCTGCTGAATGACCACCTCACCGATGCCCCACCGCCCTCCAAGGCGCTTCGCCGTCCCCTAACCCGCCTGGTGGAAGCGCTGGGCGTGGAGGACGGGGACACCGAGGAGATCGTGCAGGAGCTACAGACCCGGATCACGGACGGCCCCCGCGCCGGTGACCTGCCGGGCATCCTCACCGACGCCGCCGACCTGTCCGCCCGCGTCCGGGACCGCTTCGAAGAAGAACGCGCCGATCTGGAAGCGTTCCTGCAGCATCTCCTCCAGAACCTGGTGGATCTGGAAGAACGCTTTCAGAGCGCGGCCATGCTTCGCTCCACCGCCCGCCAGCACAGCGATGATCTTCGGGCCCAGATGGAGGGCTTGGAAAGCGAGATCATGGACAGCGAAGAGCTGGAGTCCTTGAAGCGGGTGGTCCGGAGCCGCCTGGAGGCGGTCCGCGAGCGCATCGAGGCCCATCAGCACGCCGAGGAGGAACGGGACCATCAGCTCGAATCGGAGATCGACACGCTGCGCGCCCGTCTGGCGGAGGTGGAGCAGGAGTCCCAGTTCCTGCGCAAGCGCCTGCAGGCCGAGCACCGGCGCGCCCAGACCGATCCGCTGACGGGGCTCCTCAACCGTCTGGGCTATGAGGAAGAGGCGCGCCGGGTACTGGCCCAACACCAGGCGGAGGGCGGGTCCCTGAGCATGGCGGTGCTGGACGTGGACCGCTTCAAGGAGCTCAATGACCGCTTCGGGCACCAGGTGGGGGACAAGGCCCTGAGGACCATCGGCGCGCTGCTGGGCGATCTGCTGCCCAATGCCGAGTGCACCCTGGCGCGCTACGGGGGGGAGGAATTCGTGGTGGTCCTGCCCGGATTGGACAGCGAGCGGGCCATGGCCGCGGTGGACCGCATGCGGGCGCGTCTGGCCGAAGCCAGCTTCACCGCCCAGGGGGAGCGGTTCCGTATCACCCTGTCCGCCGGCGTGGCGGAGCTCGCGCCGCAGGAGCCACTGAAATCGGCCTTCCAGCGCGCGGACCACGCCTTGCTGGCGGCCAAGGAGGGCGGCCGGGACGCCGTGTACCCGGCCGCGACTCCGGAATAGCGCGCTACGACCCCTCCTCGAGCAGGTCCAGGATGCGCTGCTTGAAAGCCGGTTTGTCCATGGCGCGGCCACCCACGGCCTTGTAGGCGAGACGTCCCTTCCGGTCCACCAGGAAGGTGGTGGGCAGGCCCTTCACCGGAAACCGCTCCATGGCCTTGGCCTCGGGGTCCAGCAGCACCGGGAACGTGATCTCCGTTTCCAGCTCGCCGTGAAGATAGGAGAACACCTCGGACTCCCGCTCCCCCACGTTCACGGCGAGAATCTCGAAATCCCGATTCCGTAGTGCCTCGTACAGGCGCTGCATGGAAGGCATCTCCTCCCGGCAGGGCGGGCACCAGGTCGCCCAGAAGTTCACCAGCACCACCTTGCCCCGCATCCGGGAAAGGGCGTGGGTGGTGCCGTCCAGCTCGGTCAGCTGGAGCTTCGGAGCCCGGGGCAGATTCCCCATGAGGCTCATATCCGTGGGCAGGGCCGCCGCCGCACCGGCCAGCAGCAAGCCGCATCCCGCCAGAAACCGTACCACCGCCCTGCCGAGCTGCATGCGCGGACGCCTCCTTGTCGCTCGCTTGGCCCCTCCCCGGGTCCGGGAAGGATTCACCGGCCCCACACCTTACGGCAGCGCCCGCCGCTTCGCCAACGCGCCTCCGGGGCCGAAGCGCCCCGCCCTGCCGTCGGTCAGCACGCCAGACCGCGCCAGGCGCACTCCCAGGTTTCTTCCAGATAGTCGGTCAGCGGCCGGTCCAGCACCCCTTCGAGGCGCAGCTGGACCAGCCGGATGGGTCCCCCGAGCAGGGTCGCCGAGGCCAGAACCTCGTCCATGGGCCGGATCTCGCCCGCCGCGACCCCTTCGGCGATGATGATCTTGATGAGCTCGAACGGCTGGGAAGCGCAGATGGGCTTCTCGTTGGGCAGCACCTCCCGATGCTTGAAGTACAGGACGTACTCCATGACCTCGGGGAAGCTCTCCGTGGTCTCGAACAGATGCCGGACCACCTGGTAACAGCGCTCCCGGGCGGCGGCGTAGCCCGCGTAGATCTGCCGGATATCGGACTCCACGAAAGCGAGGGTATCGTAGAAGAGCTCCCGGGCGAGCTCTTCCTTGCCGCTGAAATGGTGATAGATGGAGCCGATGGAAAGCCCGCTCTCCCGCCGGATGTCCTGCAGGGAGGTATTGAAGTAGCCGCGCTCGGTGAAGAGATGGCGCGCAGCTTCCAGGATCCGTTGTCGGGTAGCCTCCGAGGATTCGGCGCGCGCAGCGACTTTTTCACCCATGGGATCGGCCCTTCAGGGGAGGAATCGGAACGGTTTCTCGGGCAGCGTATTCTTTTTGGACCCTAGGCAAGGGGTCGGGGGGTGTCAATCGACCTGCCGGGCGAAGCAGGGCTCCGAGGCCGCGAATCGGCACAGGGGCAGGCCGTGCTCGGCCAGGAATTTCACGGTCGGCGCCACGCACCGCTCCACCACCCGCCCCCGGTGGGGACTGGAACGGACCCTGCGGGCCAGGGTGCGCGGCGCCTCCAGCCCGGCCCGGGCATAGAGCCCGGGCGGCGGATAGAAGCACTGATCGATGAACTGCCGGAACACCTGGCGCAGCAGCGGCACCATAGCCCGCCGGTGCAGGGCCGACATGTGGTCCAGCTTTTCCCCCACCCGCTCGCGGGCGTAGGCGATATGCCGGGCCTCCTCGCGCATGTGGACCGCCACCACGTCCCGCACGGCAGCCGGAAGGCGCTCGTCGCGATAGAGGGCGCGGTTCACCTGATCGGGTACCGCCTCGCCCATGAGGATAGTGGTCCAGAAGCCGGCGGAATCGAACGGGGCGAGCCGGGCGAAGGCGGAGGCCATGCGGGGCCGGGGCAGCGCCCCGGACAGGGGCGGCATACCGCTGCGCCGGATGAGCTCCACGAACATGAGGCTGTGGCCGGCCTCCTCGCGGAGCTCATGAAGCTGGTAGGTGAAATCCTCCAGGCCGGCCGCCGAACCCCGGCTGGCCCGGGCCGCGATGCGCTGCATGAACAGGGCCTCCAGCCACAGCCCGAGCTCCAGGAAGGCGATGAGCTCGTATTGGCCGAGCAGCCGCCGGCGCTCCGGACTCAGAGCCGCCCATTCCGACGTACCATAGAGCGAGACCATCTCCTCCGGCATCCAGGGCAGGCCCGGATCCAGGGTCTCCCAGGCCACCTGGGCCAGCGGGTCCCGGTAGTCCGAGCTGCTTCTGCTGAGCCGCTCCGGCAGGGAGGATATCGTCGCGATTCGGCTCATGCCTCGGCTTCACCGCCTGGGTCCGTTGGAAAGGGCTCACCCCAGCATAGATCGATGCAGTTTGCCACAGAATAGTTGGGCCGCCAATTGAGGGTCCGGGCAGCCCGGCTGCAATCCAGCACCAGGGGATAGCGCAGCCCGGCCAGCCACCCCGGATCCCCGAATCCGGAGGAGAACCGCCATACCAGGCGGTGCGCCGCGGCGGCCGGGCCATAGGGCAGCCCCCAGGCCCGCCGGTGATGGCGCTCGATCAGGTCGGGAAGCGGCTCCGGCTTCGCCCCGGCGATGTTGAAGGCCCCGGGGGCGCGGGTCGCCAGGGCGCGCAGAATGGCGTCCACGGCATCGTTCTCCCACAGGCACTGCACCGGGGGCGGCTCGGCAGCCCGGATATAGAGGCGAGTGCGGGCGATCCGGTTGAGGAGCGGCTGGGAGTCGGGACCCACCACCGCGTGCATGCGCAGGCGCGTGACCACCGGGGCATCCGGCTCCCGCTCGAAGCTGTCCAGCCAGAATTCCACGGCGGCCTTGTCCTCGCTGTATCCGAACCCCGGCATGGGCCGGCGCGGCGACTCCTCGTCCATGGGTACCGGATTGTCGGGCCAGGCACCGTAAACCGCGGCGCTCGACGGATAGACCACGTGCCGGACGCCCGCCTCGCGGGCCGCGCTGAAGAGGTTTCGGCTGCCCTCCAGGTTGATGGAGCGCATGAGGTTGCGCTCCTTCCACCGGCGCCCGAGGGAGGCGCCCATGACGATGAAGGCGAGGTGGACCACCGCGTCCACCCCTTCCAGATGCTCGCGGAGCTCGGGCGCCCGGATATCGCTGCGAACGGAGCGGAAGCGCGGGTGGGGAAAGGTGAGCGGGAACCAGTCGAGCCCGATGACCTCCTCCACCCCCGGCCGCTCCAGCAGACGGGGAAGGAGGGGCTGGGCCAGATGGGAATTGGCGCCGGTTACCAGGATTCGCATATCAGCTCGGCAGACGTCTGGGGAGGGCCTGGCCCGGTCGGCCCTCGGCATGGTGGCGACCGGGGGTCAGGAGCGACGCTCCCGGAAATGGGGCATAACGCGCTCCGCCAGGGTATGCATGGATTCCTGCACCACCTCGGTGGGCAGGGCGCCCGCGCCGACGGCGCACAGCAGATGGTCCACCCCGGCCGCCCGATATTTCTCCAGCTTCTCGATGCACGCCTCGGGCGATCCGACCACCACCATGCCCATGGCCTCCAGGAGGGATAGCCGGACTGCGCGCTTGAGCAGGGGCTGCAGGCGCCCCAGCTTCTGATAGTAATCGTAGCTTTCCCGGAATTTCTCCAGGACCGGCCGGGTTTGACCCAACAGGCGCTCGTAATACCAAGTGAACGGTTCGCGCGCAAGCTTTCTGGCACGGTCTCCATCCTCCAGGCAGAGCACGCCCACCGTCATGCCGAAGCGCGGGTTGCTTCCCGGCGGGGCCCCTTGGGGCCAGGCCTCCCGCCAGGCCCGCCGGTACTCCTTGAGGTCCTGCTTGACCAGGAACCAGGGCTTGAACGGTCCGGCCAGCGCCCCCAGACCTTCTCCCGCCGCCCAGGTGAAGGTCTCCGGGGAGACGGCCGCCGTCCACAGGGGCGGATGCGGATCCTGCACCACGCCGGGCAGCACCTCGATATTCTCCAGGGCGTAATGGTCGCCCCGGAAGGTTACCGGCTCCCCGGAAAAGGCCCGCCGGACCACCGCCAGCGACTCGTCGACGATCGCACGGCTGGCGGCCATGTCGGAACCGAAAACCGCGTACTCCTTGGGCGAGAAGCCCCGTCCCACGCCGAGCTCCAGGCGCCCTCCCGAAAGCAGGTCCAGGGTGGCGGCACGCTCCGCCACGCGCACGGCGTGGTTGTAGGGGAGCACCACCACCCCGTGTCCCAGGCGCAGGGCACGGGTCCGCTGGCTGGCGGCGGCAAGGAACAGCTCCGGGGCCGAGGAGTGGGAATACTCGCGCATGAAATGGTGCTCCACCAGCCAGGCGGTGGAGAAGCCGAGCCTGTCCGCGAGGGCGACCTCCTCCAGGGTCTCGGCGAAGACCTGGGATTCTCCGCGTCCGCCGTGCTCGGGGACCGCCAGCTCGAAGAAGAGGTCGAAATTCATGCCCCGGGCTATCCTGGTGGGGAGCCGATTGGTTACGATTCCCGCAGGATTCTACCTTAGCCGGGCCCGTTCTTCAGGGGTCCCGCCGCCACCCCTTGCAGAGAAACGGATCATGGAAGCGAAGCTCGACCCCCGGGAAGTACAGGAATCGATGACCTTTGACGTGGATCGGGTGGCCGAATTCCGGCGCCGCTGGTCCGTGCTCATGGAGCTGGCGGTGTGGGGGGATCTGAAGGCGCGCGAAGTGGGCGCCCTGCCCAAGCTCCGCAAGCGGTTGCTCGAGTATGGCGAGAAGATCCGCTCCCTGTTCAACGACCGCTCCTGGATTCCCCAGCCCCGGGACCAGATCAAGAGCATCCTCACCGCCAGCCTCGATGTCCGCGACAAGCTCCAGGCCACCGAAAAGGAGGTGGAGGGCCTGACCGGCGGCGCCGACCTGGAGCGGTTCCGGGAAGAGTTCCATCGGCTCCGGGACGACCTCGTGGCCTTGATGGAGCACCACGAGGCGCTCTGGAAAGACCTCCTCAACCGCCTTTACGATGGCTACGAGGAATGGAAGGCCGCCCAGGGGGAGGAGCCGCCCTCCGATTGATCATCCGGCGGGCCGCCGCGCCATGAACCAACAGCCAGCCGAGACGAGAGGGAAGCGATGAAAGCCGTGGTAATGCCCACGCCGGGTGGACCCGAGGTCCTGGAGGAACGGGAGGTCGCCGATCCGGTCCGCTCCGACGAGCGGGATCTGCTGATCCGCCTGAAGGCCGCCGGAATCAACCCCGTGGACACCAAGATGCGCGGTGGCGGGTCCTATGGAAGCGGCGGCGCCCCGGTGATTCTCGGCTGCGACGGCGCCGGCGTGGTGGAGGAGGCCGGCCCCGGCTGCCAGCGCTTCCAGCCCGGGGACGCGGTCTACTTCTTCAACGGGGGGATCGGAACCGAGCCCGGGAACTACGCCGAATACACCGTGGTGGACGAGCGCTTCGTGGCCGCCAAGCCGGCCGCGCTCTCCTTCGCCGAGGCAGCAGCCGTGCCGCTGGTGGCCATCACGGCCTGGGAGTCCCTGTTCGACCGGGGGAACCTCCAGTCCGGGGAGAACGTGCTGGTCCACGCCGGGGCGGGCGGCGTGGGCCACATGGCCATCCAGCTCGCCCGCCGCGCCGGCGCGGAGATCTGCACTACCGTGGGCTCGGAGGAGAAGGCCGCCTTCGTCCGCGAACTGGGCGCGGACAAGACGATCCCATACAAGGAGGTGGATTTCGTCGACGCGGTGCTGGCCTGCTCCGACCAGCGCGGCGTGGACCTGGCCCTGGACACGGTGGGCCCGGAGGTGCTGGAGGCGAGCTTTCCCGCCGTGCGCTTCTACGGGCGCGCCGTGACCCTGCTGGACCCCAAGGGCATTAGCCTCAAGCAGGCGCGGCTGCGCAACCTGGGGGTCTTCCTGGAGCTCATGCTCTCGCCCCTGTTCTTCGGTCTGGCCGAGGCCCGCGCGCACCAGGCGAAGATCCTCGGGGAATGCGCCCGCCTGTTCGACGCCGGCGAGCTGCGCATCCACCTTCACCGGACCTTTCCCCTCGCCGAGGCGGCCGAGGCCCATCGGCTTCTGGAGGAAGGGCACATGCAGGGCAAGGCCGTCCTGACCATGGAATAACCATCCCTCCCCGGGGGCACCCCCGCGGGGAGAAGATCGGACAACCGCAATGACCGAGCATACCGACCTACTTCTGCCCGGCACGCTCTGGGACAGCATTCGTGGGCGTACCGAGCATGCCCTGGCAACCGGGGCCCTGCAGCCCATTCCCACCGAATGCGAAACCCTCCGGGACGGAGGGATCGACTTCCAGGTCCGGATCGCACCTAGTCTGGAGCAGAAGATCGCCGAAGTGCGCGATCAGCGGAAGCGGGAGGCGGCGGGAGAGAAGACCGACCCCTTCGCCGATCCAGAGCCGGATTTGTACCTGGGCAGCCTGACGCCCGCCCACTTCGCCCTGCTCAACAAGTTCCCGGTCCTGGAGCACCATCTGCTGATCGTGACATGGGGGTACGAGGACCAGCAGACCCTGCTGACCCATCCCGATTTCACGGCCCTGGACGTAGCACTCTCGGAGATCGACGGCCTCATCCTCTACAACGCCGGCCCCCCGGCGGGGGCCAGCCAGCCCCACAAGCATCTGCAGCTGGTGCCGCTGCCTTTCAACGACGCCGGACCGCGTTTGCCCGTGGACGCTCTGCTGGAGCCGGAACAGCTCCCGGAGACACCCACCACGGATACCCGGCTGCCCTTCCCGCATGCCGCGTGCCGCGTGGATGTCCGCAATCGGAGCTCGGGGGAGCTGGAGGAGATCTACTACGCCCTTCGGCAAACGCTGGGGATCTGGGAGGAGAGCACCCCGTACAACTTCCTGGCGACCCGGCACTGGATGATGCTGGTGCCGCGCGTCCGGGAGCGCTTCGAGGGGATCATGATCAACGCCCTGGGCTTTGCCGGCGGCTTCCTGGTCCGTAACCACCAGGATCTGGAGCACCTGCGGGTTACCGGCCCCATGCGGGTCCTGCAGGGGGTCAGCCAGTAAACCCCGGGTATGCGCGGAGATACGCCATGCGGATCACCCTGCACGCACCCCAGGACCTGACCCTTTCCGACCTCGCCGAGGAGGGCCTGCAGATCAGCGCCGGGGGCGAGGACGTCCACTTCAGCGCCATGGAGATGTTCAACACTTCCCTGGCCCTGTGCACCGCCTCGGTGCTGACCGCCTACGCCGAGCGGATCGATGCCGGCCTGGAGGGGCTGGCGGTACGCATGCGCTGGGAGTACGGCGAATCCCCCAAGCGCATCGGCCGCATCACCATGGACATCCGGTGGCCGGAGCTTCCGGAAAACCGGCGCAAGGCCGCCGAGCGCGCCGCCGCGCAGTGCACCCTCCACCACACCCTGGAGATGCCGCCGGAGGTGGAGACCCGGGTAGCGGGACCGGCTGGCGGGGCCGAGGTATAGCCCCGCCCGGAAGCGATCTCAGACCACCTCCGGCGTCCGGGCCGGCTCCACGGCTCGCGCCCATTCCCGCACCACCGGGCAATCGAACCGGAATCGCACCACGTCGTTGGCCAGCGCCAGCTCCCCCTGCGCCACCCGCCAGCCCTGCTCGTGCACCGTGCCTTCCATCCAGGTGAACAGCTCCCGCATGGCCTCACCGATGGCCCCGCGCCGCTCGTAATCCATGCCGCGCGCGTACCAGGTGGCCCGGCCCGGCGCCAGCGCGTCGCGGCCCAGATCGATGAAATGGACCACCAGCATGGAGCGCACCGCGCCGTGGCCCAGCTTGGAGCGCAGATAGTTCAGGGGAGCCCGCCCGGACACCTTCCGGGTGGGCAGGTGGGCGATCAGGTCCCGGGGCAGGATCTGCCACAACGGCTCGCCCTCCACCTCGCCGTTGGCCAGCAGATCGTCCGCCAGCGCCTGAAAATCGGGAAGGGGATCCGCTCCGGTCCGGGAGGCCTTCTGCATCAGCGCCTTCGCGCGCGGGATGTAGCCGCGCACCGGGAACCCCGGCACCCATTGGTCGAGCACGCAATGGACGAAGGCCTCGGGTGGCGTTCCGCCCTCCGGATCCCAGGGGACCACTCCTTCCGGCGCTCCCTTTCCGGCCAGAAACTCCAGTCTCCACCCCCCGGAGCCGTCGAACCGTGGTTCCCGGAAGGTGACATTCATGGTTGCCACACCTTTTCTCTTGATCATTCCCATGGTGGTTCGGTCTCTGCCGTATTGGCCGGATGGCGGCGCGGGCGCCCGGACAGGCCCCGGGCGCGTGGCGGGGAGCGGTTGTCCCGGCGCCCCCCGGTGTCCGCTCCTTGATTTCCAAGGTAGGCGGTCTGTGTAGAGCGACAAGACAGGGCGGCCCCCTAGCCTCCGCCGGCTCTCCCCCAGCGGCCCGGGCCCATCCCGGCGGTGCGGGGCTACAACTATCCGGCTGCGCGGGACAAAAGCCGGTTAGGGGTTCTCCGGACGGGGGTGCGGGCGAATGGCGGAATCGCGTCGGGAAAATGAACAGTCCCCGGACAGGCGGATGCCGCGGGGGATGGGCGGACAGGGACCGACAAGGAAGCGTGCAAAACACCGAACCGAGCGGCAGCCCACGGTTGGGAGCCTCCCCATTTCGACGGTGGTGCGGCCGGGTCTACGGTGCAGAATAGGACGCAGCGGGAGCGCTCATGCACCTGCCCGCCCTGATGGCCCTGGCCTCCCTGGGCATCTGCTGCTCTTTGGGGAAGGGGCCGGGTTCCCCTCCACCGGCCTCGGCATGGTCCCGGATCCCGGTAAGCTACCGCACCACCTGCAATGGCGGCGCACCGTCACCGAGTGGGCGGGCGGTATGGGGGCATGGTGCGCATGCTCGCCACCATCCGCTGGAGCACCGGAGAGGCAGCCCGGAACCTCAGTCTCCGGCCCTTCCGAACCGGGCGCCGAGCCGGGCCCCGAGTACCAGCAGGGCGGGGGTCACCACCAGGGTAAGGAGGGTGGCGAAGGTGAGTCCGCCCGCGATGGAAGTGGCGAGCTGCACCCACCACTGGGTGGAGGGCGAGCCGATCTCCAGGTTGCGATGGAGGATGTCCAGGTTCACCTCGAAGACCATGGGCAGCAGGCCGAGCACCGTGGTCACGGAGGTGAGCACCACCGGGCGGAAGCGGAGGGTGCCGGCGCCCAGTGCCGCCTCCACCGGGGGCTGCCCCTCCGCCCGGAGCGCGTTGTAGGTATCGATGAGCACGATATTGTCGTTCACCACCACCCCGGCGAGCGCGATCATGCCCACGCCGCTCATCACCACGGAGAAGGGCTCCCCCCGGATCAGCAGGCCCAGGAGCACGCCCGCCGAGGACAGCACGATGGCGGACAGCACCAGCGCCGCCTGGTAGAGGCTGTTGAACTGGGTCACCAGGATCAGGGTCATCAGGAAGACGGCGGTGACGAAGGCCGTGGAGAGGAAGCCCGCCGCCTCCCGGCGGTCCTCGTCCTCGCCGGCGACGCGCATCTTCACCGGGCCCGGCAGGCCGTCCTCGCCGAGGGTGCGCTGAAGGGCCGCCACTCGCTCCGCCACCAGCCGCCCCGGCTCCAGGTCGGCGGACACGGTGCGCATGCGCTGGCCGTCCTTACGCTCGATGGTGCCCACCTTGGGCCCCGGGTGGAGATCCACGAAGTTGCCGATGGGCACCATGCCCCGCTCCGTGGGCACCCGGAGCTGCTGCAGCCGTTCCAGATTGCGCTCGCCGAAGGGGAAGCGCACCCGGATGTCCACCTCCTCGTCGGTATCCTCGGGGCGGTAGGCACCCACGCGGTAGCCGTTGGTGACCATCTGCACCGCCGCGCCCAGCAGGGCCACGTCCGCGCCGTACAGCACCGCCTTCTGGCGGTCCACCTCCAGCCGCCACTCCACGCCGGGCACGGGGCGGCTGTCCTCCACGTCGGCGAAGCCGCCCGTTTCCGCCATGGCCACGCGCACCCGCTCCACCGCGGGCTCCAGGTATTCCGGTTCCTCGGCACGCAGCTCGAGCTGCACCGGCTTGCCCTGGCTGGGGCCCTGCTCCTCCTTGCGCACCTCGATGCGCAGGCCCGGCAGGTCCCGAGTGCGGCCACGCAGCTCGCCGATGATGGCGGCGGCCGGCGGCCGGGCGCTCCACTCCGCCAGCTCCACGCTGAGCACGCCGATCACGTCCTCGGTGAGGTTGGGATCCTGACGGGCCTCGGAGGCATTGAGGGTGCGCGTGTAGACCGAATCGATGCCCGCGGCCTGGCGCACGCGCTCCTCGACCTGACGTACCAGGACGTCCTTCTCCTCCAGGGAGCGGTCGCCGCGCGCCCGGACCTGGACCTGGACCATATCCGGCTCGACGTCGGCGAAGAAGGTGACCCCCTTGCCGAGGAAGGCGTAGCCGGCGAAAGCGGCCGCCAGGACCGCCAGGGACGCGGCCAGGGCCAGGCCGGGACGGACCACCGCGTGCGCCAGCAGACGGCGGTAGGAGCGGCCCACCGCCCCTTCGCCCGCCGGACCCAGGCCGGCGCCGCTGCCGCCGCCTCCACGACCCAGCACCCCGCCCAGCACCGGCAGCACCACCAGGGCCATGAGCCACGAGGCGGCCAGCGTCAGCAGCACCGTGATGGGCAGGTAGCGCATGAACTCGCCCACCACCCCCGGCCAGAACAGCAGCGGCACGAACACCGCCATGGTGGTGGCCACGGAGGAGGTCACCGGCCATGCCATGCGCTGCGCCGCGGCGCGATAGGCCACCGGCGGCGCCATGCCCGCGCCCAGGTTGCGGTCGGCGAGCTCGGTGACCACGATGGCACCGTCCACCAGCATCCCCACCACCATGATCAGCGTGAACAGCACCACGATGTTCATGTCCGAGCCCAGCAGCCACAGGCCCAGAACCCCGGTCAGGAAGGCGCCGGGGATGGCCAGCCCGGTAAGGATTCCCGAGCGCACGCCCAGCACCCCGATCACCACGATCATCACCAGCACCACGGCGGAGAGCACGTTGTTCTGCAGGTCGCCTAGCAGGCCGCGCACGTCCTCGGCCTTGTCCTGGAGATAATCCACCTGCACCGTCCCGGGCCAGCCGGCGCTCTGGCGGGCGATCACGGAGCGCGCGGCGGCCACGGTCTCGATGATGTTGGCGTCGCTGCGCTTGCGGATCTCCAGGGCCAGGGCCGGCTGCCCGCCGAGCCGGGCGTAGGAATCGGGGTCCTTGAAGGTGCGCCGCACCGTGGCCACGTCCTCGAAGGCCACCGTGGTTCCGCCCAGGGACTTCACCGGCAGGCGCATGACGTCCTCGAAGGTCTCCAGCACCCCCGGCACCTTGACCACCAGCCGCCCCGCGCCGGTGTCCATGGCGCCGGCGGCCACGAGCTGGTTGTTGCGCTGGATGAGCTGGTAGAGCTGCTCGTAGGAAAGGTTGTAGGTCTCCATCACCAGCGGATCCACGAGGACCTCCAGCACATCCTCGCGCATGCCGGCGATGTTCACCTCAAGAACCCCGCCCAGGGACTCCAGCTCGTCGCGCAGGGTGCGGGCCAAGGAAACCAGGGTGCGCTCGGCCACCGGGCCGGACAGGCCCACGGTCAGTACCGGGAAGAGGCTGGTATCCACCTCCTGGACCACCGGCTCCTCGGTTTCCGGGGGCAGCTCCGGCCGCGCCTGGTCCACCTGCTCCCGCACCTCGCGCACCGCCGCGTCCGGATCGAGCCCGGCCTCGAAATCCAGACGCAGGTAGGCGTAGCCTTCCATGGCCACGGCCCGCATCTCGTCCAGACCCTCCACCGACTGCAGCTCCTTCTCCATGGGCTTGAGCAGCAGCCGCTCGGCGTCCTCCGGGGAGATGCCCTCGTGGAGGAGGGAGACGAACACCACCGGAATGGCCACGTCCGGCTCCGCCTCCTTGGGAATGGACTGGTAGGCCACCACCCCGAACCCGAGCAGGAGCAGGAAACCGAGCAGTACCGTGCGGGAACGCTGGAAAACCGCGGCGATCAGGGCGTTCATTGCGGGCGCGCCCCCGGGACCTCGGGCAGGAACGGCCCGCCTTCGGGGGCCTTCTCCGGAATGGGCACCCCGGAACGGGGCGCGGGAACCGGGCGGACCGTTTCTCCCTCCCGGGCGAAGCCCTGGCCCACCGTTATCACCTGCGCCTTCTCGGGCAGCCCGCTGACCCAGACGCCGTCGGCGGTGGAGCGAACCAGGGAAACCGCATAGAAGGCGACCCGGCTCTCGCCCTCCACGGTCTTCACGCCCAGCTCCCCCTCGTCGTTCAGGGTCAGCAGCGCCGGGGACAGGAAGTGCGCGTCCACGCGCCCCACGGGGATGCGCACCTCCGCGGACATGCCGGCCGGGCTGGCCGCCTCCGCGTTGGGCACGGCCACCTCCACCCGGAAGGTGCGGGTGCCCTCGTCCGCCGTCCGGGCCACATAGCGGATGGTGCCCTTCACCGTGCGCCCGTTCACCAGCCGAACCTCCGCCGGCCGGCCCCGGCGCACCTCGCCAATGCGCTGCTGGGCGACCCGTACCGAGACGATCAGGGGATCGAGGTCGGCCACCTGCGCCACCTGATCGCCGGGTCGCAGGTAATCGCCCACTTCCACGGCGCGCTGCTCCAGGACGCCGGCGAACGGCACCCGGATTTCGGTATTGGCGATGTCCTCGCGCACCTGGGCGAGCTGGGCGCGGGCTTGCTCCAGGGCGGCCTCGGCCTCCTCCACCCGGGAGCGCGCCTGGAAGCCGCCGCTTCCCAGCCGCTTGGCGGCCTCGAATTCCGTTTCCCGCTGGTCGACCAGCGCCTGCGCCTGGCGGAGCCTGGCCTCGCGGTCGTCCATGGCGAGGCGGACGAGCACCTGGCCGTCCGCCACCCGGCTTCCCTCGGGTGCCGCCACCTCGGCGACCCGCCCCGACGTCTCGGCCCGTACCGTCACCAGCCGTTCCGTCTCCGTCTGGCCCTGGTTGATTATGTAGCGGGTCACGGGACGGGCGGTCTGGCCGCGCACCTGGACGGTCAGGGCGCCCCGGATATCCGCTCCCGGATCATTCTCGCCATTCCGATCCGCCTTGCCGGGTAGAATCAGGCCGCTGGCCATCCAGAGCACCAGGGCAACGGCAATGAGCGTGGCCACGAGCACGGAGCGCGGCAATTTCGGCAGGGGCATCCGGGGGCTCCCGATAAATCAGGGGTTTCAGGGCTGACCGTACGGTCAGGCCCCAAGAATGGGGGATTTTTCCTCGAAGGGAAAGGACGCGCGTTGCTCCGGGGGCCGGCCCGGCCTACTATGTGGCCAACATTCCGCCCGAAAAGGGGATTCGTGGGCGGGAATCTTCCGCGAAGCAAGGAGCGGCAAATGAGAAAGTCTCTGGTTGCGGGTGCCCTGGTGGTGCTCGGCGGGGCGGGGGCGGCCGTCCCGTACTTTACGGGGATGCGGGCGGAGCAGGCCTTCCGGGAAAACCTGCGGTCGGTGTCGGAGCACCCCCAGGTGGATCTGCGGCTGGTACGCTACGAGCGCCATTGGCTCGGGGCGGAGGCGGAATCGGAGCTGACCGTGGAATCGGGCGGTGAACGGATTACCATGCACCTGGGCCACCAGATCGTCCATGGCCCCACCCCGACCAATCCGGCGCTGGCCCGGGTAACCACCACCCCCGCGCTCGAGGGCGAGGCCCGGAAAGCGGCCGCGCACTACTTCGGGGAGCGGGCCCCGCTTACGGCGGACCTGACCATCGGCCTCGGCGGCAACCAGCGCCTGGTGCTTTCCTCGCCCGCCTTCAAGGGCAGCCCGCGCGGCGCCCCGGACACCCGGGTCCAGTGGGGCGGTCTCAGCGGCGAGGGCCGGTTCCATGGCGGGGAGGGCTCCCTGCGGCTGAAGGTCCCGGAGCTGCGCGTCTCGGACGACAAGGGCCGGCTGCGCCTCCAGGACGTGGCCTTGCGCTCCGATTTCCGGCGCCATGCCCCGGATCTGTGGCTCGGGGACAGCACCCTCTCCGCGGCGCATTTCGAGATGGCGCTCCCCGATGCCGACGCGGACGCCCTCCACCACCTGGAGCTGGCCGAGCTGGACTATACCCAGCAGGCAGAGCTGTCGGAGGACGGCGACTCCCTGACCCTGGCCGGCGAGCTGCGTGCCGAACAGGCCCGGACCGACGACCGCAAGCTTCGGGACGCCCGACTCGGCGTGGAGCTTCGGCGGCTGGACGCCGCCGCCTATCAGGAGATCAGCCGGCGCTTTCGCGCGCTGGACACGGGGAATCTCTCCGAGGAAGCCATGGCCGCCGAGGGGCTCGCCATATTCCGCGAGATGCTGCCCCGCTTCCTGGATTCCTCCCCGGAGCTCGCCCTCACCGAGCTGTCTTTCAAGGCGCCGGGCGGCGACTTCCGCGGCACCGCCCGCGCCCGCTACACGGGGGATGGCCGTAAGGCCCAGCGGGCGCTGGACGACCCCGCCGTACTACTCCAGGAGCTGGAGGCCGAGGCCGAGATACGGGCAGGGAAATCCCTGGTCATCGGGGTCCTGGAGGACCGGGCGCGGGAGCAGCTGCGGAAGGAGGCCGGGCCGCGCTCCAATCCGGTACAGATGGAGCGGGCGGTGGAGCGCTCGGTTAGCCAGCGCCTCGGCATGATGCAGGCCTTCGGCTTCCTGGAGGCCGAAGGAGAGCGGTTCATTTCCAAGGTGGCCTGGAACCGGGGCACCCTCACCATCAACGGCCGGCCCCTGAATCTCGGCGGCGCGCTGGGCGGCGGATCAGCCGTTCCCTAGGGCCTGTTAACGCTTAATAAGGCCTCGATAATCAGGGCGAAGTGGATGAAGAAGGTGAACACCACATCCAGCT